>NZ_JAZDQN010000006.1:0-232281 GCF_036324125.1 Pseudomonas ulcerans
TTTGGTGGGGGCTTTTTGCCCCGGGGGGCTACCCGGGTGGCGGGGGTTTTTTTTGTGGCCATTTTTTTGGGGTCGGGGTACCCCCGCGTTTAACGTCAGTGAGTTCACCACCGTAATCGCGGGTGAACCCGCTCCTACAAGGGCTGCGATCAGCCGGGCAAGCGCATTACCCGCCCGACAAATTCCGCCGCCGGCAGATCCGACTGCTCCGCGATGATCCCCTGCAACCGCTCCACCGTCTCCGGCGTGAACGGCGCCGACTTCGGCCCCGCCAGGTCCACATGCAGGAGCATCTGCTCGCTGGCCGCCAGCGCCTCGTCGAACCCCTCGCGATGCAGGCTGTGATACAGGTGCAGGCGCTTGCGATCGAAGCCGATCACCTGGGTGTTGACCCATACCTGCGTGCCCAGTTTCACCTCATGCAGGTAGTTCAGGTGACACTCCAGGGTGAACAGCGAATGCCCGCTGGTTTCGCGGTCGTCAGCGTCCAGGCCGATACGCTCCATGAACGCATCGGTGGCGTAGCTGAAGATCAGCAGGTAGAAGGCATCACGCAGATGCCCGTTGTAGTCGACCCAGTCCGGCAGCACCGGGGTGCGGTAGGTGGTCAGCGCAGGCATCGCGGTCTCCTCAGTCGCTGAAGTTCAGGCCATGGCGGGCCTTGGTGGTTTTCACCGCGTCGAGCACCGCCAGCAGGCAGTCATCACGATAGCGCTCCAGCGAGGCGATGCTGCGTTCGCCACGCTGCTCGCTGGTGCCATCGACCACGGCGTCGATCAGTTCCTCGGTCAGCTCCGGTGCCGGCAGGTAGGTCCACGGCAACTGCAGCGCCGGGCCGAACTGGGCCATGAAGTGGCGCATGCCGGCATCGCCGCCCGCCAGGGTGTAGGTGAGGAAGGTGCCCATGAACGACCAGCGCAGGCCGGCGCCGAAACGGATCGCGTCATCGATCTCGCCAGTGGTCGCCACGCCGTCGTTGACCAGGTGCAGCGCCTCGCGCCACAGCGCTTCGAGCAGGCGGTCGGCGATGAAGCCGGGGACTTCCTTGCGCACGTGCAGCGGTTGCATGCCCAGGGCGCTGTAGACCTGTTTCGCCGCCTCGATCGCCTCGGGCGCGGTGTTGCGGCCACCGACGATTTCCACCAGCGGCAGCAGGTACACAGGGTTGAACGGATGCCCGACGATGCAGCGCTCGGGATGGCTGGACGATTCGTAGAACTCGCTGGGCAGCAGGCCCGAGGTGCTGGAGGCGATCAGCGCGTCGGGCTTGGCGGCGGCGCTGATCCTGCCGTGCAGGTCGAGCTTCAGTTCCAGGCGCTCCGGGGCGCTTTCCTGGATGAAATCGGCGTCACGCACGCATTCCTCGATGGTGGCGACGAAGTGCAGGCGCGATTGTGCGGCGCCGGGTTTCAGGCCCTGTTTTTCCAAGGCCGGCCAGGCATTGGCGATGCGCTTGCGCAGGGCTTCCTCGGCACCGGGCGCCGGGTCCCAGGCCACCACGTCGAGGCCGTTGGCCAGTGCGCGTGCGACCCAGCCGCTGCCGATCACGCCGCTGCCGAGGGCGGCGAAGGTCTTGATGTCGGTAATGAAACTCATGAAATTCTCCTGTGGATCAGCGACGGGTCAGGTTCATCTTGGCGCGGCCTTCGGCGGGGGTGAGGACCCGGGCGCCGAGGCGGTGAAGGATCTCGGCGGCGCGTTCCACCAGTTGGCCGTTGCTGGCCAGCACGCCTTTTTCCAGCCACAGGTTGTCTTCCAGGCCGACCCGTACGTTGCCGCCGAGCAGCACCGCCTGGGCCGCCATCGGCATCTGCATACGGCCGATGCCGAAGCCGGCCCAGGTCACGTTCGGCGGCAGGTTGTCGACCATGGCCTTCATCGTGGTGGTGTCTGCCGGCGCGCCCCACGGGATGCCCAGGCACAGCTGGAACAGCGGGTCGTCGAGCAGGCCCTCTTTCATCATCTGCTTGGCGAACCACAGGTGGCCGGTGTCGAAGATCTCCAGCTCGGCCTTCACGCCCAGTTCGGTGATGCGCCTGGCGCCGGCGCGCAACTGGCTCGGGGTGGAGACATAGATGCTGTTGCCGTCGCCGAAGTTGAGGGTGCCGCAGTCCAGGGTGCAGATTTCCGGCAGCAGCGCCTCGACGTGGGCCAGGCGCTCCAGCGGGCCGATCAGGTCGGTGCCGGCGCCGAATTCCATGGGCATCTCGCCCGGGCCGATTTCCAGGTCGCCGCCCATGCCGGCGGTGAGGTTGACGATGATGTCGACGTCGGATTCGCGGATGCGCTCCATCACCTCGCGGTACAGGTTGACGTCGCGACTGAAGCGGCCGGTCTGCGGGTCGCGGACGTGGCAGTGGACCACGGTGGCGCCGGCCTTGGCCGCTTCCACGGCGGCCTCGGCGATCTGTTTCGGGGTGACCGGGACGAAGTGGCTCTTGCTGGCGGTGTCGCCGGCGCCGGTGAGGGCGCAGGTGATGATGACGTCGTGGTTCATTGCGGTTTCCTTCAGGCGTGTCAGGGCTTCGTTGCCGGGATCGGCAGCGAGGTTTTTGTCGTTTGGGAGGGCCTCATCGCGGGTGAACCCGCTCCCACAAGGTGTGCGACCCCTGTGGGAGCGGGTTCACCGGGACGCCGGACCGCCGCGATAACGGTCTGTCAGTTGGCGGTGAGCTTGAGGTTGTCTGCAGCCGGCTTGCCATCGAAGGTGGTCACCCCTTCAAGCCAGCGCGCCTTGTCCTCGGGATGGTCCTTGAGCCACTGCCGCGCGGATTCCAGCGCGTCCTTGTGGTCGAGCAGCGGCTGCATCATGCGGCTCTCGTCCTCGGCGCTGAAGGTCAGGTTGGCCAGCAGGCGGCTGGCGTTCGGGCAGCGGCTGGCGTAGTCCGGTGCGGTCACCGTCCATACCGTGGCGCGGCCTTCGTCCGGGCCGAGGGCGTTCTCGCTGCCGCTGAGGTATTCCATGTCGACGTTCACGTTCATCGGGTGCGGTGCCCAGCCGAAGAACACCACCGCTTCCTTGCGCCGTACGGCGCGGTCGACGGCGGCGAGCATGCCGGCCTCGCTGGACTCCACCAGCTGGAACTTGCCGAGGCCGAACTGGTTCTTGGCGATCATCGCCTTGATCTGGGTATTGGCCCCGGAGCCCGGCTCGATGCCGTAGATCTTGCCGCCCAGCTCCTTCTCGAACTTGTGGATGTCGGCAAAGGTTTTCAGGCCCTTGTCGGCCAGGTACTTGGGCACCGCGAGGGTGGCGCGGGCGTCGCTCAGGCTCGGTGCGTCGAGGACCTTGACCTGCCCGGCATCCACGAACGGCGTGATGGTCTGGGTCATGATCGGGTTCCAGTAGCCCAGGAACATGTCCAGGCGCTGGTCACGGATGCCGGCGAAGATGATCTGCTGCGAGGCGCTGGTCTGTTTGGTCTGGTAGCCGAGGCCGTCGAGCAGCACCTGGGTCATGGCGCTGGTGGCCATCACGTCGGTCCAGTTGACGACGCCCAGGCGCACGTTCTTGCAGGCGGCCGGTTCTGCGGCCATCACGTTGGTGCTGAGGATTGCGGTACCGACGAGCATCAGAAGCGAACGACTGATCGATTGCATGGTGGCTCCTCCAACGGCAGTTCTAATTGTTATGGGGGGCGGCTTCTGCGAGCCGTGGTGCTCAAGTTACGCGGGGATGGCCCGATGAAATCGCACTGTGGCGACCGGCACTTGCACAGTGGCGACCTGGGGAGTATTAACCGGTGTTTCCCGGCCAGCGAGTCGCCCCGTATGCTTCAGGAATTCCATTTTCTGCTGTTACCCGGCTTCTCCGCCCTTGGCTTCATTTCGGCGCTGGAACCGCTGCGGGTGGCCAACCGCTTTCGCCCCGGGCTGTACCGCTGGCGGGTGTTGAGCCTGGACGGCGGGGCGGTGCTGGCGAGCAATGGCATGTCGGTCAACGCCGATGGTCCGCTGGAGCCACTGGGCAAGGGCGCGACGCTGTTGGTGGTGGCCGGTTTCGAGCCGCTGCAGGGCTATGGCCCGGCCCTGGCCCACTGGCTGCGCAAGCTGGATCACGAAGGCGTGGTGCTCGGCGGTATCGACACCGGCACCCTGATCCTCGCCGAGGCCGGCCTGCTCGACGGGCACCGGGTCACCTTGCATTGGGAAGCGCTGGAGGCGTTCAAGGAGCGTTACCCGCGCCTGGAGGCGACCCAGGAGCTGTTCGAAGTGGACCGTCGGCGCATCACCTCGGCAGGCGGCACCGCCTCGATCGACCTGATGCTCGACCTGATCGGCCAGGCCCATGGCCCGGAACTGGCGATCCAGGTGTCCGAGCAGTTCGTGCTCGGCCGCATCCGCCCGCGCCAGGACCACCAGCGCATGCAGATCGCCTCGCGCTACGGCATCAGCAACAGCAAGCTGGTGCAGGTGATCGGCGCCATGGAGCGCAATACCGAAACGCCGCTCAACACCCTGGAACTGGCCGAGTCGATCCAGGTCAGCCGACGCCAGCTGGAGCGTCTGTTCCGCCTGAACCTGAACGACACCCCCAGCGGTTTCTACCTGCGCCTGCGCCTGGACAAGGCACGGCAGTTGCTGCGCCAGACCGGGATGAGTGTGCTGGAGGTGAGCATTGCCTGCGGATTTGATTCGCCGTCGTATTTCACCAGGAGTTATCGGGCGCGGTTTCAGTGTTGTCCGCGGGAGGATCGGCGGGCGCTTGGGGGTGGCTAGGGAATATCTGGGGCCGCTTTGCAGCCCCGGAAAACCATCAGTGATTGCCATAAATGGCTACGAAACTTCACCGATCTCCGACTTTCTTGTAGGCAATTTCCCAAGCATACTTCCGCGGCTTATCAGCCGTTGCGTGCTGGGGAAACGCTGCCTAGTCTTGCTGCCGTCGTTGATGTCCGGCGACCGGTTTTGACAGACCGCTACCGAAAGTACCCGCAACGCCCATGGCCCATTTTCTTCGTGTCATGGCGGCTGTGCGTGGGGCGCATTCGTGCGCGCCGGGGTCCTTTCGGCCCGGTCTGTCAACCCGCGTACAGCTGCCACCCGCTTGTTTGACAGCAACGTCTGGCAGTTCCATTTCACTACCGAAAGGAAATGCCCATGAAAAAGATCGTCCCCGATCCCCCCGCGCCATCCTCACGCGGACTCACCGTCCACACCCGCTTCGCCTCCTGCCGTAGCGATCATCCCCCGCTGTTTGCCGTATGTGGCGGTGCCGAATTCGACAAGGCCATGGTCCACCTCATCGTCATGCTGCGCTCCGCCTACGAAACCAATCTCCAGGCCTGTGACACGGTCAAGGACAACTACCTGGCGGGCATGCTCTGGGCGACCCAGCACACCCTGGAAGCATCCATGGCGTTGGCCGAGTCGATGATGAAAGGGATGGAGGAGGGGCAGGCGATGGGCTAGGCGCGCCTGAAAATAGCCCTCAACGACGCTTGAACATCAACGCACAAGCACTCTTCCACGCTTCGTGCTGATACTTGTTGAGGGCTGCCGGCGGGGTGAAATCATGCTTCTTGCCCTGCGCCGTAATCGTCTGCGGCGACACCAGGTGCACCTCGCAGCCCTGCAGCAGCTGCAACACCCCTTCCAGTTTGAAGGTCACCGGCCCGCCGGCGAAATCACCTTTCTTGCTGCGCTTCTTGATCGCCAGGTGAGTGATGCCGTGCTCGCCGACAAACGCCTGCATGCGCGCGGCGAAGTCGCGGACTTGCGCCGCGTCTTCGTCGTCCTCGATGCCGATCTTCTTGATCGCCGTGGCCACATGTATCGGTTGCCCGGCGTCCAGGCTGGCCAGGGCCAGCAGGGCTTCGCTGCCCTTGAGTTCGATACCGCAGATGATCATTGGGTTACTCAGTCGGAAGTCGGCAGGCCGAGGGATTGCAGGTATTCGGAGCGGTCGTCGTTGCGCTGCGCCATGCAGGTGTTCTGCGCCGCTTCAAAGGCCTTGCCCGCCGGGATGTCGTAGGTCTCGACCTTGCAGTCGGCGTCACGCAGTTGTTTCCACACCGCTTCGGCGTCGTTGAGGCGCTTGGTCAGTTCGGCGACCTTCGCGGCCTTGCCGGCGTATTGCTCCTTGATGCGGTCCCGCAGGTCGGCGAAGGCGGCGTCCAGCTCGCGCTCGGAGGCGGTGCGGCTGTAGCGGGCGCATTCGTAGTTCTGCTGGTCGGTTTCCACGTTGTCGCACGGCGTGCTTTCTTCTTCGGCGGCGTGGGCACCTACGGCCAGGGCAGCCAGCATCAGCAAGACCATCGATTTCATCAAAGTCATCTCCCAAGGGACTATGGGGCGGGATTCTCGCTCTTTGACCGGGCATTGAACAGCAGGGGCAGATGAAGGTTTTATCAGTTGTTATTGATAATGATTATCGACTGCCGGTAACATCGCCGACCCATGCCTCCGGGCGACTTCATCGACAGGCAGCCGAATCGTGGCGGACGACAAGCTGGAGCTCTACCTCGCTCATCGCGCGGCGCTGCTGGACTATGCGGCGCCCATCGTCGGCTGCCGGGCGCGGGCCGAGGACGTGGTGCAGGAGGCCTGGCTGCGTTTCAGCCGCCAGGACGAGGACGCGGCGATCCGCCATCCGGCCAGCTACCTGTACCGCATCGTGCGCAACCTGGCCCTCGACCTGACCCGCCGCCACGCCACGGAAAAAGCCCAGCCCGGCGGCGACGAGATCCTTGCCGAACTGCCCTCCAGCAGCGCCTCGCCAGAGCGCGAGGTCAGCGGCCAGAACGAGCTGGCTGCCATCAGCCGTGCCCTCGAAGCGCTGCCCGAACGGACCCGCCTGGCCTTCGAGATGCACCGCCTTGGCGGCTTCACCTTGCAGCAGGTGGCAAGCCACCTGAACGTGTCCACCAGCCTGGTCCATCAACTGGTGCACGACGCCCTGCGTCATTGCCTGGAATGCCTGGAGCCGGACGATGACTGATATGCGCGACAATCCGCTGGAAAAATCCGTGGCTGATGCGTCTTTTGCGACGCGAGGGACGAGTGTGCGACCCTTACCGCCCTTTTCAGCCTTCGGAGAGATGCCGGACATGACCTCAGCGGACTGCGCGACCCGCCGCCGGGACCAGGCCCTGGACTGGTTCCTGCGCCTGCAGGCGGCACCCGGGGATGCGCAACTGCGCGCCGGCATGGAGCAGTGGTGCGCCGCCGACGAGGCCAATGCCAAGGCCTATCGAAAGGCCGAGCGGGTCTGGCAGATGAGCGCGCAACTGGCACCGACCACCCAGGCGCAATGGCCGGTCGAGCCGCAGCTGGCGCCGGTGATGCCCCTGCCGGTGCGGCCGAAACGGCGGCGTTACTGGCTGGGCGGGGCGGTCGCGGCCTGCCTGATGATCGCCCTGGCGCCGTCGCTGTCCCTGCGCATGCAGGCCGACTACCGCACGGCTGCCGGCGAGACCCGCGACGTCACCCTGGCCGATGGCAGCCTGGTGCAACTGGACAGCGACACGGCGATCGCCGTCGACTACGCCGGTGACCGGCGTGATGTGAAGCTGATCCGCGGGCAGGCCTTCTTCAAGGTCATGCCGGACAAAGGCAAGCCGTTCCATGTACGTGCCGAAGCCCTGGAGGTCACCGTTACCGGTACGGCGTTCAACGTCGATGTCGGCGCCGGGCAGATGCGCGTGGCGGTGCAGGAAGGCTCGGTCAAGGTCGATGACTGGCGCGCGGCCAAGGCGCTGGCGGCGCAGTTGAAGCCGGGCGACCGCCTGGACTACCACGACGGGCTGGCGCACCTGGACAGGTTCGCCCCGGCCCAGGCTGCAGCCTGGCGCAATGGCCAGGTGATTGCCGACGATACGCCGGTGAGCGAGGTGGTCGCCGAGTTGCGTCGCTACACGCCGGGCCTGGTGGTGCTGCGCAACGACGAACTGGGGCGCAAGCGCGTGACCGGCGTGTATGACCTGCGCAAGCCACAGGCGGCGTTGCGCGCGGTGTTGCAGCCCCATGGTGGCAAGGTCGAGGCCTGGGGGCCTTGGGTCATCGTGTTGCGCTGAATCTTCATTCGTCCTTTCTGGCCTCATCGCTGCATGGGTATCTAAACGTCTTCCGGTTTACCCAAACCCATGTGGCGCGGTCCTTCGCAGCTAACGCAGCTCCTACCCGCGTCGACCATCGCCAAAACTTTTTTCATTTTTTTCTGAAAATCCTCCGCGCTACCCCGTCTTCTGCTCCGCGCGCAGCAATGAGATCCATTCGTATTCAATTTTTCCGGGATTTCCCGGGGCGGGGAGCCAGTCATGTTTCAGGTGTTTTGCCCGGTGCCGAAAGGCCGGGGCGGTTGGTCGTTGCGGTTGAAACGCGCTGCGTGCGGTGGTCTGTTGGGTCTGGCCTGTCTGAACGGCGGGGTGCTGCCGGCGCTGGCCGACGAGGCCGCCGCGCAGTTGCCGAGCCAGGTGCATGCCTTCGATATCCCGGCGCAGCGCCTGTCCAGCGCGCTGATCGCCTTCGGCCAGCAGAGCGGCCTGCAGGTCACCGTCGACGCCCAATGGCTGCGCGACCAGCAGTCCAACCCGGTCCACGGCCAGCTCAGCAGCGAAGGCGCACTGTCGCGCCTGCTGCAGGGCAGCGGCATCACCTGGGACTACAACGACGGTGTGCTGAGCTTCCGCCTGCTCGCCGACGCCGATGCGGGCAAGCTGGAACTGCACGACACATTGGTCCTCGGCGGTACCGAGGAAAACAGCTACCAGGGCGCCACGGTGATCAACCACAAGGCGGTGCAGGCTTTCCCCGGCGCCAATGGCGATATCACCAGGCTGTTGCAGATGCATCCGGCAGTACAGTTCAGCAGCTCGCAGCAGAACTCGAACACTCCCGGCGAAATCGACCCGGCGGACATCAGCATCAACGGTGCCAAGTTCTGGCAGAACAACTTCATGATCGACGGCATCTCGATCAACAACGACCTCGACCCGGGTGCCCATGGTTTCGGCGAAGCCCGCCAGTTCGATGCGGCGCCCAGCCGCTCGTACGGCATCGCCCTGGATGCCGACCTGCTGGAAGAAGTTAAGGTCTACGACAGCAACGTGCCGGCCGAGTACGGCGGCTTCAACGGCGGTGTGATCGACTCCATCACCCGCCGACCGACCAAGGACTTCCACGGCAAGATTTCCTACAGCCTCAGCCGCTCCGAGTGGACCAAGTACCACATCACCGGCGCCGACCAGGCCAACTTCGACAACGCCAGCAACGAGCAGTACACCCCCGACTTCGAGAAGACCACGCTGCGTGGCACCCTCGAAGGTCATCTGAATGATGACTTCGGCGCGATCTTCAGCTTCTCCCAGCGCCGTTCCACCATGCCGATGAACCTCTACGCCGACGGCTACACCAGCCCGTACAACGACGGCGACAAGGAACAGACCCGGCAGCTCGACAACTACATGCTCAAGACCTACTGGACGGTCAACGATCGCCTCAGCCTGGACCTCACCCTGCTCAGCGCCCCGCAGGAAAACCGGCTGTTCCGCGAGAACTACCTGAACTCCGGTTTTACCAACATCAACGGTGGCAAGCAGGGCGCGTTGAAGGCGACCTGGGAAGGCGACAGTGCCCGCTGGACCCACACCCTGGCCTACAACGACCTGTACAGCTCGCGTACCGGCAATGCCAGCGACACCATCGCCTGGTATTACTCACAGGCCAAGAACTGGGGCAAGCTGGAGAACGGCAACTCGCGCAGTGGCGAAGGCTCCTTCGGCAACCTCGACCAGACCCAGAAAAGCATCGACTACGACCTCAAGGTCGACTGGCAGTCGTTCCAGTTCGCCGGTGCCACCCACTCGTTGACCACCGGTGTCGAACTGCGCCGCACCGATGCCACCTGGGAGCGGGAGAGCACCGGGCAGGGTGTGAGCGCGTTCAAGAGGGACACGATCGCCACCTGCGCCAACGACGATCCCTGGTGTTCCATCAGCCTGCTGGCCGACGGCAATACCCGGCAATGGGCCAACCAGCGCACGGCATATGGCGCCGGCAAGCTCGAAGTGGAGGAGATCGCCTGGGCGGTGTTCGCCCAGGACGCCATGCAGATCGGCAAGCTCGGCCTGCGCCCCGGCGTGCGCTTCGAGGGTGACGACTACATGGACCAGAAGACCGTCTCGCCGCGCTTTGCCGGCGACTACGATTTCTTCGGCGACCGCAGCACCGTGCTGGTCTTCGGCGCCAACCGCTACTACGGACGCAATCTGTTCAAGTACCGCCTGAACGATGGCCGCCAGGCCTTCAACACCTTCTACACCCGCACCTCCCAGACTGCCGAGTGGAAGGGCACGACCAACCAGAACCTCACCCGTTTCGCCGGTCTCGACATTCCCTACGATGACGAATGGACCCTGGGCCTGGAACAGCGCTGGCTGGATACCGACTTCAGCCTCAAGTACGTGCACCGCAGCGGCCACGACAAGATCGTCAAGGCCAACCGCCGCGTGCTGGCCCAGGACCCGCTGGAGGGCTACCAGTCGCTCTACACCCAATACACCAACGAAGGTTCGAGCGAGAGCGACAACGTCAGCCTGACCATTACGCCACTCCAGCCGATCCGCTTCCTGGGCAGCTACACCAGCCTGCAGGTAGCCCTGGACTGGTCGCATTCCAAGGACGCCTACGGCAGTTACGAGAGTTCGATCAGCCTCGATGAGCTGAACGACTCGGACGTGATCTACGACGGCGAGCGCATGAGCTTCACCGAGCTGCCGCCCAACGACTACAACCGGCCCTGGACTGCGCGCCTGAGCACCATCACCGAGATCCCCGCGTGGAACCTGACGATCAGCAACTTCGTCCGCTACCGCGGTGCCTACGACCAGATCATCGACACCGGGCGCACCGAGGATGTCGATGGCGAGGCCCTGGCGATCTATGACGCGGCCTCCGTCAAGGCGGCGCCGACCTGGGACATGCGGGTCAAATGGGAAATTCCCACTGCCAGGGATCAAGCGCTGTTCGTGGCCGTGGACGTGACCAACGTCACCGACGAAGTCAACGAAATCGTCTACAGCGGCTCCACCGCCAAGACCACCTACGAGATCGGCCGCCAGTACTGGCTTGAGGTCGGCTACCGCTTCTGACGTCTTCACCGTGGAATGAACCTGATGAACAAGATCCTCGCGGGCCTGCTTGGTCCGCTGCTGCTCGGCGCCTGCGCAACGACCCAGGCGCCCGACACCGCGCTGCCCTGGGACGCCGGGGTGGTGCGCGGAACCTTGCCCAACGGCCTGGAATACCGCCTGGTGCGCGACGCCAGCCAGGCCAACCGCCTCGACCTGCGCCTGACGGTGCAGGCCGGCTCGGTGGACGAGGAGGCCGACCAGGTCGGCGTCGCCCACCTGGTGGAACACCTGACCTTCTACAGCCACGGCAGCGACGCGGCCAACCTGCGCGAGCGCATGACCGCGCTGGGTTGGGTCCAGGGCCGGCACTTCAACGCCGTGACCAACTACGACCGCACCCAATACCTGCTCAGCCCGCCGTCCGGGGTAAAACAGGCGCCGCAGGCGCTGGACGCCCTGGCCGACCTGGTGTTCGCCATGGACTACAACGCTGCCGACCTTGAGCGCGAACGCCCGGTGGTGATCGAGGAATGGCGCGGCGGCCTGGGCGTGGCCCAGCGCATGAACGAGCAGCGCATTGCTTCCCAGCGGGTCGGCTCGCACTACCCGGCGCACCGTACCATCGGCAACGAGGCGGCGATCCGCAATGCCAGCCTCGATGCACTCAAGCGCTACCAGCAGCGCTGGTACGTGCCCAACAACATGGTGCTGTCGGTGGTCGGCGATTTCGAGCCGAGCGAACTGGCGCGGCAGATCGGGCAGGCCTTCGCCAGGCCGGCCGCTGCCACCCTGGCCAGTCGCGAGCAGCGCGAACTGCCGCTGGACGACCGGCTGAAGATCTTCCGCCTGCAAGACCCGCAGACCGGCAGCAACCAGGTGGCCCTGCTGTTCCGCCTGCACGAGCCGGACAGTCGCGGCACCACCCGCGCCGCCATGCGCGAGCGGCTGCTGGACCGCATGACCCTGGCCGCCCTGCAAACCTCGCTGCGTCGTCAGGCACTGACCAACGGCGTGCGCAGCCTGACGCCACAGAAGACCCTGATCGGCGAGCACTCCACCGTGCTTGGCATCGCCGCCGGGGTCGAGGGGATGCAGCATCGCCAGGCCTTGCAGCAGTTGCTCACGGAGATCGAGCGCTTGCGCCAGCATGGTTTCAGTGAGGCCGATGCCGAGCGCGAAAGTGCGGTGATCCGCGACCTGGGTGCCAAGACCCTGGGCAAGGAGGGCGCGCGTACCTTCGAGCAGTGGGTCGAACAACTGAACAACGCGGCGGTGCAGGGCCAACCGGTGGTGGAAAAACACGCGGCGGCGCAGCGTTATCTTGAGGTGCTGCCGAGTATCGATCGCGAGGCCATGAACCAGCGGCTGTGGCGCTGGATCGGCAGTCCCGACCGGGTCTTGCAGTTCAGCGCACCGGGCCTGACGCCGCTGGCGCTGCCAACGGTGGCCGAGGTCGAGGAGATGCAGGCCGCCATTGCCAATTCCTCGCTGAGTGCGCCCCGGGACAAGGTCGCTCAGGCTGAAAGCAAGCCGGTGGCCGAACTGGTCATGCCGGCCTTGCCGGCGCCAGGCCGCCTGGCCAAGCGCACAACGTTCGCGGCGGAGAAGGTCGAGCACTGGCAGCTCGGCAACGGCGACCGCCTGGTCTGGCTCAAGGCCAATGCCGAGGATGGCCGCTGGTCGCTGCAGGCCGAGTCCACGGCCGGCTTCAACCTGGCGGACCGCCCGCTGTGGCGGACCCAGATGGCCACCCAGCTGGCCACCCGCGGCGCACCGCAAGGGCTGTCCGCCGAGGCGCTGGAGAGCTGGCGCAAGGCGCACAAGGTCGGCCTGGGCGTCGAGCAGAAGCCCCAGCGGCTGCAAGTCAGCCTGAGCGTGGCGCCTGCCGAAGGCGCGCTGGTCGATCTGCTGCAAAGCTACCGCCTGAGCCAGCTCGACATGCACATCGACCCGGCGACCTTCGACGCTTCACGCCAGGAACTGCTCAAGCGTCTGCAAGACCGCCCCGACGATGTGCGCGCTGTCGAGGGGGCAAGCATGCGTCGGCTGATGTACGGGCAGGACAGCTGGCACTCACCCGATGCCGCAGCCCTCGAAGCCTTGACCTCCCGCCAGCTGGAAAGCGACTGGCAGCGCCTGTCCGCAGCCCCGGTGACCTACTACCTGATGGCCGATATCGACGTCCGGGTACTGGAAGAGGCGGTGCTGGCCCGTCTGGCGAATATCCCCCGAGGCCAGGCGCTGGCGCCGAAAGTGCCGTTGCAGAAGGCCGGCCAGCGCAGCGAGTCGCTGGCCATCGCCCTGGAGCCGCGCGCGGTGTTCCAGGCCAGCAGCTACAGCGAGCAGGCCTGGAGTCCGCAGGCGGCGGCGCGGGTCGCGGCACTGCGTGACCTGGCCAGCCAGCAGCTCAAGCAGCGCCTGCGCGGCGAGGCCGCCGGGGTCTACCGCTTGAAGTTCGAGAGCGAGTTGAACCCGGATACCGGGCGTATCGAAAGCCGCTTGAGCTTTACCTGCGATCCGGCCCGGGTCGATGAGCTCTGGGCGCTGGCCCGGGATACCCTGGCCGGGCTGCCGCAGGCAGTGGAGGGCAAGTGGGTCGAAAGCGAGCGCGTCGAGCTGCTGCGCCAGGAACGCAAGCGCCGTGACGATCCACAGACCCAGCAGCGCCGCCTGGTCCTCAGCGAGCGGCACTGGGGCGATCCGCGCTACCTGAGCCAGCAGGCACGACTGCCGGAAGGCTTGACCCTGGAGGCGCTCAAGGTCACCGCGGGGCAGTTGTTCCCCCGCGCCAACCAGGTCCGGCAGACCCTGCTGCCGACCCCGGCCGCGCAGGAACAGGCCCTGTGAACGCGCTGCGGGCGTTCTACCGGCTGTCCCGGCCGTTCTGGGGCAGTCGCAGTCAGTGGCTGGCCTGGCTGATGCTCGCCGGGGTGATCGGCATGGGCTTGCTGGTGGTGCAGATCAATGTCTGGATCAACGCCTGGAGCAAGACCTTCTACGACACCCTCGGCGCCTTCGACACCGATGCGCTGTATGCCTTGATGGGGCAGTACTCGCTGTATATCGGCAGCTACGTGCTGATCTACGTCTACCTCGACTGGCTGCGCAAGGGCTTGGTGATTCGCTGGCGCCAGGCGATGACCGAGCGCCTGACCGCCGCCTGGCTCGGCGATCAGGCTTTCTATCGCCTGGGCTTTGGCGACGAGCCGGACAACCCGGACCAGCGCATCGCCCAGGACGTGGACATGATGGTCGACCTGAGCGTCGAGCTGACGGCCTCGTTCGTCATCAACCTGGCCCAGGTCGGTGCCTTCGTGGTGATTCTCTGGGAGCTGTCCGGGACCCAGACCTTCAGCCTGTTCGGCACCACGTTCAGCATCGACGGCTACCTGGTCTGGCTGGTGCTGGTCTATACCTTGCTCGGCAGCCTGGTCACCCATTGGGTCGGCAAGCCGCTGCATGGCCTGAACTACGAACGCGAGCACCGCGAGGCGGATTTCCGCGCCAGCCTGCTGCGCAAGCGCGACCATGCCGAGCAGATCGCCCTGTACCGCGGCGAAGCGGTGGAGCGGCGGCAGCTGGCCGAGCGCTTCCAGGCCATCGCCGACAACTGGCGGCAACTGATGGGCCGCGAGCGCAACCTGAGCCTGTTCACCGTGGCCTTCGAACGGGTCAGCCTGATCATCCCGGTGTTCGCCGCCTTGCCGCTGTTCCTGGCCAAGACCATCACCCTCGGCGGCCTGATGCAGATCCGCAGTGCGTTCACGGCGGTGCAGGGCTCGCTGAGCTGGTTTATCAAGCTGTATCCCAAGCTGGTGCGCTGGAGCGCGGCATTGCAGCGCCTGGAACAGTTCGAGCGGGCCATCGCCGCCAGCCGCCAGCAGGTGCGCGAGGCGCCGGCAGGGGCGTGCCTGTGTACCGAGGGCCTGGCGGTGTGCCGGCCGGATGGCAGCGTGTTGCTGGACGGCCTGGATGTGCGGGTGATGCCTGGGCAATGGGTGCGGCTTGCCGGCCGCAGCGGGCTGGGCAAGTCGACCTTGCTGCGCACCCTGCAGGGCCTTTGGCCGTACTGTCGCGGAAACTGGCAACTGCCCATGGGCCGCAGCCTGTTGCTGCCGCAGCAGCCCTACCTGGCGAAGATGCCGCTGGGCGAATTGCTGGCCTATCCGGACACCGAACTGCCCAACGACGCACGGCTGGCCGGCGCCCTGCATGCGGTGGGCTTGCCGGGGCTGGTGGCCCGGCTGGATGAACAGTGCGAATGGGATCGGGTGCTCAGCGGCGGTGAGCAGCAGCGGATCAGCCTGGCCCGGGCATTGCTGTACCGGCCGGACACCCTGTACCTGGACGAGGCGACCAACCAGCTCGACGAAGCCAGCGCTCGGGGGCTGCTGCAACGGCTGAAGCGGGAACTGCCGGGGTGCACCGTGATCGCCATCACCCATCAGCCCGGGCTGGCGGCGTTGTTCGATAACACGCTGGCGCTGGAGCAGGAGACGGTGCCGGCCTGACGCTGCCACGCGGGCAGCGCCAGGGGCCCGGGATCATAGGCTCAGGTTGGTCACGAACTGGTTGGCGTTGTGTCCCAGTTTTTCGATCACCGCCTCGCGCACCTGGCTGTAGACCTGGGTGTTGAGCACCGAGGTCTGGGCGGCGCGGTAGATGATCACGTCGTTCTTCTGGAAGGTGAAGAACAGGATGTGATCGTTGCTGGCGTTGCGAATCAGTTGCACGCAGCTAAGCAGCATGGTGACGTCGCCGTCGGCGTTCTGGGTGCACGGCATGACCTGGAAGGTGCCGACGTTATGCTTGTTGCTGCGGCTGAGGAACAGGTCCAGCAACCGTGGCTGCTTGCGCAGCGAGTCGAAGGTCTGCCGGGTGATGGAGGTGAAGCTGGCGCCGCCGACCACGTGTTCCATGATGTCCAGCACCACGTCGTCCATGGTGAAGGCCTGCTGATGCGGCGTGTAGCGTTCCATCTCCTGGCGCGACAGGGTCCAGCCCAGCTTGCCCAGGCCCTCGGTGTAGAAGGTGAACCATTCTTCCCGTTGCGAGCCCTTGTCGAAGCGTTTGCTGGCCGCCAGTTGCATCAGCAGGGTGCTGTTGAGGACATCCTCGCGGGCCTGCTGGCCCAGGCCGGCAACGAAGGACACGATGCTTTCGCCGACGAGCGCTGCGCTGGCGCTGGTGCCGGCGACTGGCGCTCCGCCCGGCGGGCTGCGCAGGATCGGGTGGCCGATTGCGGGCAGTTCCAGGCTGGCGATGAATTCGAGTGTGTCGTTCATGGGGGTGACTCCTGTCGTGGGGGAAGGCGACGACACTAGCGAGTCTCCCGGCGAACGGCAGGCGGACAGCCTTCCTTGCCTTGCGGCACGGGACCTGTGGGAGCGGGTTTACCCGCGATAGCGCCAGCACTGACAACGCCGTTGCCTGACCGGACGCCATCGCGGGTAACCCGCTCCCACAGGGGCGGCGGCGCGCTCCCGACGGCCCTTTGTCGCCCTTTGACGCTTTCGGCAATTCCCCTGTCGTTTTTGCATCGGGGCGACATTCACCCGAGGCATATGCTGACCCCCAATAGCGCCGGCAGACGATTCGGCGCGGGAATGCCAAAAAAGGGGACTGCCTGATGAGCCCAGCCGAATTACACGCCGACAGTATCGTTATCGACGGTCTGATCATCGCCAAATGGAACCGCGAACTGTTCGAGGACATGCGCAAGGGCGGCCTGACCGCGGCCAACTGCACCGTGTCGGTCTGGGAAGGCTTCAAGGCCACCGTCGACCAGATCGCCGCCAGCCAGAAGCTGATCCGCGACAACAGCGACCTGGTGATGCCGGTGCGTACCACCGCCGATATCCGCAAGGCCAAGGAACTGGGCAAGACCGGCATCCTCTTCGGCTTCCAGAACGCCCATGCGTTCGAAGACCAGATCGCCTACGTGGACGTGTTCAAGCAGCTCGGCGTGGGCATCGTGCAGATGTGCTACAACACCCAGAACCTGGTGGGTACCGGCTGCTACGAGCGTGATGGCGGGCTGTCCGGCTTCGGTCGCGAGATCGTCGCCGAGATGAACCGCGTCGGCATCATGTGCGACCTGTCGCACGTGGGCTCCAAGACTTCCGAGGAAGTCATCCTCGAATCGAAGAAGCCGGTCTGCTACTCCCACTGCCTGCCTTCGGGCCTCAAGGAACACCCGCGCAACAAGTCCGACGAAGAGCTGAAGTTCATCGCCGACCACGGCGGCTTCGTCGGCGTGACCATGTTCGCGCCGTTCCTGGCCAAGGGCATCGACTCCACCATCGACGACTACGCCGAAGCCATCGAGTACACGATGAACATCGTCGGCGAAGACGCCATCGGCATCGGTACCGACTTCACCCAGGGCCATGGCCAGGACTTCTTCGAGTACCTGACCCACGACAAGGGCTATGCCCGTCGCCTGACCAACTTCGGCAAGATCATCAACCCGCTGGGCATCCGCACCGTGGGCGAGTTCCCCAACCTCACCGAGACCCTGCTCAAGCGCGGCCATTCCGAGCGCGTGGTACGCAAGATCATGGGCGAAAACTGGGTGAACGTTCTCAAGGATGTCTGGGGCGAGTAAGCCTCCGAAGCCTCTCTTTCCAACCCCCGCATCAGGGCGGGGGCAGCCAAACAAAAATTTCTGGAGTTGAGTTTCCATGGCCAAGATCGCCCCGCAATTGCCAATCGAAGTCGACAGCGAGACCGGTGTCTGGACCAGCGACGCCCTGCCGATGCTCTACGTACCGCGGCATTTCTTCGTCAACAACCACATGGGCATCGAGGAAGTGCTGGGCGCCGACGCCTACGCCGAGATCCTCTACAAGGCCGGCTACAAGTCCGCCTGGCACTGGTGCGAGAAGGAAGCCGAATGCCACGGCCTGGAAGGCGTGGCGGTGTTCGAACACTACATGAAGCGCCTGTCCCAGCGCGGCTGGGGCCTGTTCAAGATCCAGGACATCGACCTCGACAAGGGCACCTGCAGCGTCAAGCTTGAGCACTCGGCGTTCGTCTACGTCTACGGCAAGGTCGGGCGCAAGGTCGACTACATGTTCACCGGCTGGTTCGCCGGCGCCATGGACCAGATCCTCGCCGCCCGCGGCAGCAGCATCCGTACCGTCGCCGAACAGGTTTACGGCGGTTCCGAAGAAGGCCACGACGACGGCCTGTTCATCGTCAAGCCGTTGTAAGTCGAGGAGCCCGCGCCATGGCGTTCGAAGCTATGTTCCAGCCGATCCAGATCGGCAAACTGACCATCCGCAACCGCGTGCTGAGTACCGCGCACGCCGAGGTCTATGCCACCGACGGCGGCATGACCACCGAGCGCTATGTGAAGTACTACGAAGAGAAGGCCAAGGGCGGCATCGGCCTGGCCATCTGCGGCGGTTCCTCCGTGGTCGCCATCGACAGCCCGCAGCAGTGGTGGTCGTCGGTGAACCTGTCCACCGACCGCATCATCCCGCACTTCCAGAACCTCGCCGACGCCATGCACAAGCATGGCGCCAAGATCATGATCCAGATTACCCACATGGGCCGGCGCTCGCGCTGGGACGGCTTCCACTGGCCGACCCTGATGTCGCCGTCGGGCATCCGCGAACCGGTGCACCGCGCCACCTGCAAGACCATCGAGCCGGAAGAGATCTGGCGGGTGATCGGCAACTACGCGCAGGCGGCTCGCCGGGCGAAAGAGGGTGGTCTGGACGGCGTGGAACTGTCGGCCGTGCACCAGCACATGATCGACCAGTTCTGGAGCCCGCGGGTCAACAAGCGCACCGACGAATGGGGCGGTACCTTCGAGGGCCGCATGAAGTTCGGCCTCGAAGTGCTCAAGGCGGTGCGCGCCGAGGTCGGCCCGGATTTCTGCGTCGGCATGCGTATCTGCGGTGACGAATTCCACCCCGATGGCCTCAGCCACGAGGACATGAAGGAAATCGCCAAGTACTACGATGCCACCGGCATGGTCGATTTCTTCGGCGTGATCGGCTCGGGTTGCGACACCCACAACACCCTGGCCAACGTCATCCCCAACATGAGTTATCCACCGGAGCCGTTCCTGCACCTGGCCGCCGGTATCAAGGAAGTGGTCAAGGCGCCGGTGCTGCACGCGCAGAACATCAAGGATCCGAACCAGGCCACGCGCATCCTTGAAGGCGGCTACGTGGACATGGTCGGCATGACCCGCGCGCACATCGCCGACCCGCACCTGATCGCCAAGATCAAGATGGGCCAGGTCGACCAGATCAAGCAGTGCGTCGGTGCCAACTACTGCATCGACCGCCAGTACCAGGGCCTGGACGTACTGTGCATCCAGAACGCCGCGACCTCCCGTGAATACATGGGCGTGCCGCATATCATCGAGAAATCCACCGGGGCGAAACGCAAGGTGGTGATCGTCGGTGCCGGCCCGGCCGGCATGGAAGCGGCGCGGGTCGCCGCCGAACGTGGCCACGACGTGACCCTGTTCGAGAAGAAGGACCAGATCGGCGGGCAGATCACCATCGCCGCCAAGGCGCCGCAGCGCGACCAGATCGCCGGTATCACCCGCTGGTACCAGCTGGAGCTGGCGCGCCTGAAGGTGGACCTGCGCCTGGGCACCGCCGCCGACGCCGACACCATCATGGACCTGCGTCCGGACATCGTCGTGCTGGCAGTGGGCGGGCACCCGTTCATGGAGCAGAACGAGCACTGGGGCGCCGCCGAAGGGCTGGTGGTCAGTAGCTGGGACGTGCTCGACGGCAAGGTCGCGCCGGGCAAGAACGTGCTGGTATACGACACCATCTGCGAGTTCACCGGCATGTCGGTGGCCGACTTCATCGCCGACAAGGGCAGCCAGGTGGAGATCGTCACCGACGACATCAAGCCGGGCGTGGCCATCGGTGGCACGTCGTTCCCGACCTACTACCGCAGCATGTACCCCAAGGAAGTGATCATGACCGGCGACCTGATGCTGGAAAAGGTCTACCGCGAGGGCGACAAGCTGGTGGCGGTGCTGGAGAACGAATACACCGGGGCCAAGGAAGAACGGGTGGTCGACCAGGTGGTGATCGAGAACGGCGTGCGGCCGGACGAAGCGCTGTACTACGCGCTCAAGGATGGTTCGCGCAACAAGGGCCAGATCGACGTCGAGGCGCTGTTCGCCATCCAGCCGCAGCCGATCCTCGGCCAGGCCGGCGAGGGCTACCTGCTGTATCGCATCGGCGACTGCGTGGCGCAGCGCAACACCCATGCGGCGATCTACGACGCCTTGCGCCTGTGCAAGGACTTCTGATCGGACCTTGATCGAGAGAGCGGCGCGGCCCTTGTAGGAGCGGGTTTACCCGCGATTGCTGTAGTGGATGCACCATCGCAATCGCGGGTAAACCCGCTCCTGCAGGGTCCGCGCCAACTCAAACCCAGTGGGAGCTTCCCATGCTGAACCTTATCCTCCCCATCCTGCTCTTCACCGCCCTCGGCCTGGCCGTGCTCGGCGCGGTGCGGCGCGTGCGCATGTGGCGCCAGGGCCGGCCGTCGCCGGTCAACCTGCTGGCCGGCCTGCTGGCCATGCCGCGGCGTTACCTGGTCGACCTCCACCACGTGGTGGAACGCGACAAGTACATGTCCAAGACCCACGTGGCCACCGCCGGTGGCTTCGTGCTCTCGGCCGTGCTGGCCATCGTGGTCCACGGCTTCGGCCTGCGCAGCCAGATCCTCGGCTACGCCCTCCTGGCCGCCACCGTGCTGATGTTCTGCGGTGCGATCTTCGTCTTCAAGCGTCGCCTGGATCCGCCGTCGCGCCTGTCGAAAGGCCCGTGGATGCGCCTGCCGAAAAGCCTGCTGGTGTTCTCCACCACCTTCTTCATCGCCACCCTGCCGGTGGCCGGCATCCTCCCCGAAGGCTTCGGTGGCTGGTTCATCGTCGGCCTGCTGGGCCTGGGCGTGGTCTGGGGCGTGTCCGAGCTGTTCCTCGGCATGACCTGGGGCGGACCGATGAAACACGCCTTCGCCGGTGCCTTGCACCTGGCCTGGCACCGCCGTGCCGAACGCTTCGGCGGCGGCCGCTCCACCGGCCTCAAGCCGCTGGACCTGGAAGACCCGTCCGCACCGCTGGGCGTGGAAAAACCCAAGGACTTCACCTGGAACCAGTTGCTCGGCTTCGATGCCTGCGTGCAGTGCGGCAAGTGCGAAGCCATGTGCCCGGCCTTCGCCGCGGGCCAGCCGCTGAACCCGAAGAAGCTCATTCAGGACATGGTCATCGGCCTGGCTGGCGGCACCGATGCGCAGTTCGCCGGCAGCCCGTATCCGGGCAAGCCGATCGGCGAGCACGGCGGCCATCCGCACCAGCCGATCGTCAACGGCCTGGTGGACGCCGAAACCCTGTGGTCGTGCACCACCTGCCGCGCCTGCGTCGAGGAGTGCCCGATGATGATCGAGCACGTCGATGCCATCGTCGACATGCGTCGCCACCTGACCCTGGAAAAGGGCGCCACGCCGAACAAGGGCGCGGAAGTCCTCGACAACCTGATCGCCACCGACAACCCCGGCGGCTTCAACCCCGGCGGGCGGATGAACTGGGCCGCCGACCTGAACCTGAAAGTGCTGTCGGAGGTGAAGTCCACCGAAGTGCTGTTCTGGGTTGGCGACGGTGCCTTCGACATGCGCAACCAGCGCACCCTGCGCTCCTTCGTCAAGGTGCTGAAAGCCTCCGGCGTCGACTTCGCCGTGCTCGGCCTGGAAGAGCGCGACAGCGGCGACGTCGCCCGGCGCCTGGGTGACGAAGCCACCTTCCAGACCCTGGCCAAGCGCAATATCCAGACCCTGGGCAAGTACCGCTTCCAGCGCATCGTCACCTGCGACCCGCACAGCTTCCATGTGCTGAAGAACGAATACGGCGCCTTCGGCGGCGAGTACCTGGTGCAGCACCACAGTACCTACATCGCCGAGCTGCTGGACGCCGGCAAGCTGAGCCTCGACGCGCACAAGGGCGGCAGCGTGACCTACCACGATCCGTGCTACCTCGGTCGCTACAACGGCGAGTACGAGGCGCCGCGCCAGGTGCTGCGCGCCCTCGGCATCGAGGTCAAGGAAATGGAACGCTCGGGCTTCCGCTCACGCTGCTGTGGCGGCGGCGGCGGCGCGCCGATCACCGATATCCCCGGCAAGCAGCGTATCCCCGACATGCGCATGGAGGACATCCGCGAGACCGGCGCCGAAGTGGTGGCGGTAGGTTGTCCACAGTGCACGGCGATGCTCGAAGGCGTGGTCGAACCGCGTCCGCTGATCAAGGACCTGGCCGAACTGGTGGCCGACGCCCTGCTGGAAACCCCGGCGCCGAGCAAACCGGCCGTGAGCAAACGTGAACCCGCGGAGGTGCACTGATGAGCGACATTATCCGCCGCGACCCGCGCGCCGAGTGGATCGCGCGTAACCGCCTGCACCCGCTGCATGCGGCCATGCAGGTGCAGCAGGACAGCTGGATGGGGCCCAACGGCGTCATCCGCAAGAACCCCCATGCCGTGGGCTTCATCGGCCCGAACGGGATCAAGCGCATCGACCGCAGCGGCGCCCAGCAAGGCGGCAGCAGCGGCAAGCGCAGCGCGGCGGCCGAGGTGCAGTTGCCGCTGCACCAGGTCACGGCGCCGGCGTTCTACATCGCCGTGGTTCCGGACATGGTCGGCGGCCGCCTGAGCAGCCACGACCGCGACCTGCTCGGCCTGGCCCACAGCCTCGCCGGCAGCGACGGTGCGGTGCTGGCCGTGGTGTTCGGCGAGCACAAGGAAAGCAACTTCGCCGGCAACGGCGTCGATCGCCTGTTGGTGATCGAAGGCGAGCAGTTCGAGGGTTATGCACCGGAGCAACGGGTGCAGGGGCTGCGGGCTGTGGATAACCAGTTTTCCCCACGCCACTGGCTGCTGCCGGACAGCCGCACCGGTGGCGGCGAACTGGGCCGGCGCTTCGCTGCGGCCCTGGGCGAACGCCCGGCGACGCGGGTCTGGCAGGTCAAGGACGGCATCAGCAGTGGCCGCGCCGGTGCCGGCCAGCAGGACCTGGTGCGCAACCTGCCGCGGCTGATCCTGGCCGCCGCCGAGTGTGCCGACCCGGTCAGCGAAACCCGTCACGAAGCCCTGCCGGTGGAGTTGTCCACAGGCGTTGCGCGCAGCCTGTCGCGGATCGGGGACCTCGGCCCGGTGGCCGTGGACCCGGCCGCCATCGCCATGGCCGAAGCCGAGTTCATCGTCTCCGGCGGCAACGGGGTCAAGGACTGGGAACTGTTCCACCGCGCCACCGCAGCCCTCGGCGCCACCGAAGGCGCCTCGCGGGTGGCGGTGGACGACGGCTTCATGCCGCGCAACCGCCAGGTCGGCGCCACCGGTACCTGGGTCACCGCGCGGGTCTATGTGGCGGTGGGCATTTCCGGGGCGATCCAGCACCTGCAGGGCATCGGTGCCTGCGACAAGGTGGTGGCGATCAACATGGACCCGGGCTGCGACATGATCAAGCGCGCCGACCTTTCGGTGATCGGCGACAGCGCGGCGATCCTGCAGGCGCTGATCGAGGCTGTGGACAACTTCCGCAATGGCGCCAGGCGCGATGCGGCATAAGGGCAGGGGACAAGCATGAACACGAAGGTCATCAGCCTGGTATCGGTCGGCGCCCACCCCACCTCGGGGCGCAGCCGCCGCGCCGAACAGGACGCCCGCGCGGTAGAACTGGGCCTGCAGCTGGCCGGCGAACAACTGCAGGTGCTGCATGCCGGCGACCCGCACGAGGAAGCCCTGCGCGGCTACCTCGGCATGGGCCTGGCCCAGCTCGACGTGCTGGAACAACCCGCCGGCGCCGATGTGCTCGGCGTGCTCGGCGACTACCTGCGCGAGGCCGGGGCGCAGCTGGTACTCACCGGCAGCCAGGCGGAAACCGGGGAGGGCTCGGGCATGTTGCCGTTCCTGCTGGCCGAACGCCTGGGCTGGCCGCTGGTGGTGGGCCTGGCCGAGGTGGAATCCATCGACAACGGCACGGCCCAGGTGCTCCAGGCGCTGCCCCGCGGGCAACGGCGCCGGCTCAAGGTGCGCCTGCCGTTCCTCGCCTCTGTGGATAACGCCGCGCCGAAGCCACGGCAGAGCGCGTTCGGCCCGGCCCGCCGTGGCGTGCTGGCGGCCCGCGAGGTCGAGATCGTCGACGACGAACTGTTCGCCAGCGCCGAGCTGTTGCCCGCCAAGCCTCGTCCCAAGCGCCTCAAGGTGATCAAGGCGAAGAGCGGTGCAGACCGCATGAAGGCAGCCACCGCCAAGGCCAGCGGTGGTGGCGGCCAGGTGCTCAAGGATGTCAGTCCACAGGCGGGCGCCGAGGCGATTCTCAAGCTGTTGATGGAAGAGGGCGTGTTGCGCTGAGGGTTTTGCACAAAGTCTGTTGGCGGTTCTGTGGATAAAATGTTTGCCACCCTCTGGAAGCCTTGCTCTGCAAGGCTTTCGTGCATTTGATCGAAATTTGTCCAGTGTTGGCATCGGTAGTTTTGCGCTTGCGTCAGAGAATATACGGCCCAGTTGCCCACAATCTCTGTTTGCGGCTTTGTGGATAAACTGTTTGGTTGTTTGTTAAATCTATATAAAACAACTAGTTATGAGTTTTGTGCAAAAAACGATCAGATGCACTTTATTTTCTTTTCCGAGATCAGGAAAGCCCGGTAATTCGCTGGTTTAACGTGCTTATCCACACCACGGAAACGAGCCTGAAAAGTTTCGCACAAAGTCTGTTGGCCCCTTTGTGGATAAGGTGTTCGCCAACATCCATGAGCCTTGAATTCAAAGGGCTACAGAGCTTTGATTAAAAAACGATCAACGCTCGGCGCAGCGAAGACCATTGAGCTGCGGCGGTTTTCCACAACGGTTTCCCACAGTAGCTGTGGGCCCGGCTGTGGATAAAGTGTTTGCGAAGCCGTCCGCAGTCAATGAATACGGGGATATCCAGGGGTTGAGCAAAAAACGTACAGCTACACCGGGCTACCTGATAAATCTGCCAGTAGTGGAGTCCTGGGACGGGGGGTAAGGTGACCGGAGTACTTTTCCCGTGAGGTCCACATGGCCACATCGCTCGCTGATCGGACTGCTCGACACGCGTCAGGTACTGCCAGTGTCGCGTTCAATGGCCAGCTGCTCGAACCCTCGGGCTGCTACCTCCCGGGCAATGGTTATCGGGCCTACAACCCCGCGCTGATGCGCTTCCACAGCCCGGATCACTGGAGCCCCTTCGATCGGGGCGGCTTGAATGCCTATGCCTATTGCTCAGGAGATCCGGTCAACCGGGTCGACCCCAGCGGGCGCTGGGAGGAGCACGTCATGCCCATGCTGGCGTTAGTGCTTAACGTCGGGTTGTTCGGTGTCGCTGCCCTGGGGATCGGTAGTTCGGCGCCGGCCATGCAGAGGGGCCCCGCGCTACACGCGACCTACGTGGGTGCTGCCGGTGCCATGGTGGGCGCCTATGGGGCCGTCGAACAACTGCTAGGCAACCCGGAAGCCAAGTACATCATGTGGGTAGGTACCGCGATCTCGTCGGTTGCTGCCTGGTGGCGCGTCGGGCTCGCCTGGAAGGGAACCCGGAATGAGCGTTTCAACCAGCAAAGACTGAGAGCCCAGCACGGGATGCATGGTCCTGCGGCCGAAACCCGGTACGTCGCGCCGACTTCCCAGCCTGGGAGCCCAATCCAGAGCCGCGCGACTTCTTCATCGCCGGTGCCTTCCCCGGCGAGTTCGGTTGCGCGCTCGCAGCAGATGTCTTCCCGCTCGAACACGGTTTCACCGAAGTCCGCCTTGCCTGGGCACATGACGAAGGCACGGTCGGATTCGATGGCGAGCATAAAATCGACCACGTCGGCCAGCAGCCAGCAATCGGTGATGCCGGAACTGCCGACGATTGCCGGGAATATCCGTCAGCCCCCGCGTCGCGACAGCATGCTTTACACGATGGCGAAGCTGTCATGAACCGGCGCTCGTCAGTCCCTGCTCCCTGTGCCGCCGCAGTGTCACTACGCATGCCTTCATCGAGCCTCGGCTTCAATGGCCAACTGCGAGAGCCCCCACAGGACTGGTACCACCTGGGCCATGGCCGCAGGGTCTACAGCCCGCTGCTGATGCGCTTCCATTGTCCCGACGACCTCAGCCCCTTCGGCGCGGGCGGCTTGAACGCCTATGCCTACTGCCAGGGCGATCCGCTCAATTTCACTGATCCGACAGGCCGCAGCGGCGAAGGCCTCCATGAGATGACGTACGTGCTGCATGCGTTGGTGCAGATAGTCGGCGTGGCAACGCTGCTGATGCCCCACTGGCTGGCTCGGGGTGCTCCAGGAGGCAGGCGGGCCCGATTTGTCGACATGAAACCGGACATGGCAACGCCGATTGGCGGGCTCAACGCCTACGCCACCGGAGCCGGGATGCTGGGTTCGGTGATCGGCATCGCCGCGACTGCGGTCAGCGCCAAGGATCCGCAGAGTGAGGCGCTGAGCGGCCTGATGTATGCCGCCATGACCGTCAGCCTCGGCGTTCTGCTGGTGAAGGGCGCGGCGTTTGCTGCGCCCAAGAATGTCCCGTCCGGCCAGCCCCGGAAATGGGCCGAGTTCCTCCATGGCAAGCGGGCTGTTCGCGATGCCACGATGACTCCGCCCCGGGTGCCGGAAAGTTTCCGGATGGGGCCAGCGACAAGGCAACTGGACCGCGCGCCGAGTCTGCAGATGCAAGAGATTCGCTCGCCAAAGAGTCATGCCCTGCGTCCGCCGTCGCCACGGCCCGGGACATCCCGGCAAATACTACCGCCGCCGAAGATACGGGTGACCACTCCTGAGATTTGGCTCTGAACCGACATGCGCAAATGCCGGAACCCAGCGCTTGGGCTGGGTTCCGGCACCGATCACCGATTACTGCGCCGAAACATCCTTCAGATAAGGCGCCGGCTCTGCCCCCAGGTTGTTCAGCACCCGCTGGCTGTACCAGTCGATGAAGTTGACCACGCCGAACTCGTAGGTCTTGGAATAAGGCCCTGGCTGGTAGGCGGTGGAGTTGATGCCGCGCTGGTTTTCCTCGGCCAGGCGACGGTCCTGGTCGTTGGTGGCGTCCCACACTTCGCGCATGCGCTGCGGGTCGTAGTCGACGCCTTCGACGGCATCCTTGCGCACCAGCCACTTGGTGGTGACCTTGGTTTCCTGGGCGCTGATCGGCCACACGGTGAAGACGATCATGTGGTCGCCCATGCAGTGGTTCCACGAGTGCGGCAGGTGCAGGATGCGCATCGAGCCGAGGTCGGGGTTCTGGATGCGACCCATCAGCTTGGCGCAGGCCTGCTTGCCGTCCATGGTCATGGACACGGTGCCCTTGAGCAGCGGCATGCGCACGATGCGGTTACGCAGGCCGTGGCTCTTGTGCAGGTACGGGATCTTCTCGGCGTCCCAGGCGGCGGCGGAGGCGGCCACGTGGTCCTTGAACGACTGGGTGGCACGCGGGTCGTTGGTGTCGTCCCACTCCAGCAGGGTGTTGAGCAGTTCCGGGTGCGAACCGCTGCAGTGGTAGCACTCGCGGTTGTTCTCCAGCACCAGCTTCCAGTTGGCCTTTTCCATCAGGGTGGTCTGCACCGCGACCTTGGCGTTCTCCATGTCGTACGGTTCCATGTAGTGCGCCAGGGTGGCGAGGAACTCGTCGATGGCCGGCGGGTTCTGCGCCAGGCTGATGAAGATGTAGCCGCCGGCGACCTTCACGTGCACCGGTTTCAGGCCGTACTGCTTCATGTCGAAGTCGGCGCCCATTTCGGTGCCGGCGAACAGCAGGCGGCCGTCCAGCTCGTAGGTCCACTGGTGGTACGGGCAGACCAGCTTGGCCACCTTGCCCTTGTCGCTGGTGCACAGGCGCGAGCCGCGGTGGCGGCAGACGTTGTGGAAGGCATGCACCTGGCCCTCGGCACCACGCACCACCATGATCGGGTTCTTGCCGATCTCCAGGGTGAGGAAGTTGCCCTTGGCCGGGATCTCGCAGGTCATGCCGGCGATCAGCCATTCCTTGTGGAAGATTTCTTCCATGTCGATCTGGAACAGGCGCTCGTCGGTGTAGAACGGCTGCGGCAGGGAGAAGGTGCGCTCGCGGTTCTGCAGCATCTCGGCGGTGGCCTTGCGTGCGGGTTCCAGCGGGTCGCCCAGGCTCAGGGTAGTGGTGTCCATCGTATGTTTCCTCATGGCCTCTGGCGGCCGGCGAAAGTGGCTAATCGTTGTTATGCGACGCAAGGCATTTCTGCAGGATCATTTGCGACGGAGTGTGCGATTGCCGGCGACGCGAACCATATCCATGGGCGACATGGTCGAATCCGTTTCCGACGCGCCAGCCCTTGCCGTCAGGGGCTGGTCGCGATAAGCACGCCGATGTCGTGAATGGGTAAGTGAGGCGGTCGTTCCCCGAGCATTATCGTGACCATCAAGCCGCCGTTGGCCGTGGAGCGAATAACAATGTCCAATACCTTTCTGAATCCGGTAACCACCCAGACCTGGGCCAACGGTCGCCATATCGTCCGCTGCGTGAAGGTCATCCAGGAAACCTGGGACGTGCGCACCTTCTGCTTCATGGCCGACCAGCCGATCATGTTCTTCTTCAAGCCGGGCCAGTTCGTCACCCTGGAGCTGGAGATCGAAGGCCAGCCGGTGATGCGCTCGTACACCATCTCCAGCTCGCCGTCGGTGCCCTACAGCTTCTCGGTGACCATCAAGCGCGTGCCGGGCGGCAAGGTCTCCAACTACCTGCACGACACCCTGCACGAAGGCCAGGAGCTGGCCGTGCACGGGCCGGTGGGGCTGTTCAACGCCATGGATTTCCCCAGCTCGAAAGTGCTGTACCTCAGCGGCGGCGTCGGCATCACCCCGGTGATGTCCATGGCCCGCTGGTTCTACGACACCAACGGCAATGTCGACATGGTCTTCGTGCACAGCGCGCGTTCGCCCAAGGACATCATCTATCACCGCGAGCTGGAGCACATGGCGTCGCGGATTCCCAACTTCAGCCTGCACATCATCTGCGAGAAGCACGGCCTGGGCGAACCCTGGGCCGGCTATCGCGGCTACCTGAACCACAAGCTGCTGGAGCTGATGGCGCCGGACTTCATGGAGCGCGAGATCTTCTGCTGCGGCCCGACGCCGTACATGACCGCGGTCAAGCGCCTGCTGGAAGCGGCTGGCTACGACATGCGCCGCTATCACGAGGAGTCGTTCGGCGCCACGCCACCGGAAGCCAAGGCCGATGCCGTGGAGCATGCCGAGCAGGCGGCGGAAGCGGCCGAGGAAATCACCGTTGGCGACATGCACCTGGTGGAGTTCACCGCTACGGGCAAGAGCAGCCGCATCGCTCCCGGCGAGACGGTGCATGCCGCCGCGGCGAAGGTCGGCCTGATGATTCCCAAGGCCTGCGGCATGGGCATCTGCGGCACCTGCAAGGTGCTCAAGCTGGGCGGCGAGGTGGAGATGGAGCACAACGGCGGGATCACCGACGAAGACGTCGCCGAAGGCTACATCCTCTCCTGCTGCAGCGTGCCGAAGGGGGACGTGCGTATCGAGTACTGAGGTTCAGCGCAGCAGGTCGAGCAGCAGGGTGTCGATGCGCTCGACCGGCAGGCCGCCGAAGTACAGCGCCAGTACGGCAATGACAAAGCCCGCGAGCAATAGCCCGCGGGCTTTGTCGTTTCTGCCGCACCGGGCAACGGCGCAGCCATTCAGGGCCATGGCGCCGACCAGGGGCAGGGCGCCGAGCAGCACCGCCAGCGTGCCCAGGCCCGGGTAGAAACGCTCGCCGACCAGGCGCAGGCTGACCACCGCGTCGACCGCCGGCACCGCTGACGCGAGCAGGGCGCCCAGGCTCATCAGCCACAGGGCGGATGCCAGCAGTCCGGCATAGAGCGTGGCCGGGCGCTGGCTGCTGGCGAGCGGGGTGAAGCTCGCCTGCCACAGGGCGGCGGCGGCGAGCTGGGTGGCGAAGCCCGCGCCGGAGAAGTGCAACTGGCGTTGCGCGGTGTCTGCCTCCAGCAGCAACACCGCACCGAGGCTGAGTAGGGCGAAGACGATGATCAGCAAGGGTGCCAGCAAGCCCTGCAGACGCCTCGACAAGGCTTGTCCCTGCAGGGCGATGGCGGCGGCGGCGAGCAGCGCCAGCAGTTGCCAGTTGAGCACCTGTCCCGGCAGTTGGTGCACTGCGATCCGCGCCAGGGCATCGAGGTACAGCAGCGGCAACAGCAGGCATAGCGGCAGCAGGAGTTTCCGCTGCCGCGCGGGCAGGAAGGCGGGGGCGAGGCTGCCAAGCAGTACGCCCGCCAGGATCGCCAGCGTGCTGTGCCAGAAGCCCAGCCCGAGTGATGGACCGATGAAGCCGATGGCCAGGGTGACGGGGAGGCAGTTGCTGGTGAACCAGAACAGGAAGGTCTGACGGCTGTGGCTGTCGATTGCGCTCGATGTGGTGTCGGAGGAATCCAGGGGCAGGCTGGCGGGGGCCTTGTTCATCGGGGCGGTCCGGCGTTGGCGGGTGGGTAGAACGCCGAGAGGTTAGGGAGTGCTTGAGGGGGATGGGCGGGAAAAGTGCTTCAAATCGTGCGCAGGGAAGCAGGGGATTTTCGCGGAGTCTGGCGGTTTCGGCGGGGAATTGGCTGGTTTTGTAGGAATGGGTTTTCAGGGTGGGTTTTGCGGGGTTTGAGTGGTGTAGGCGGGCCTGGCAGGTTTAGCCAGGTACTGAAATTTTCCTACGCGCTCTGTCGAGTATCACGGTCCCTGTAGCATCGGTATCTACACATCTTGGATGTGCCGCAACGCGGTCAGTGTGGGAGCGGATTCATCCGCGATCTGCGGCGAAGCCGTCGTAAAACCTGAGTGCTGGGTTTGTCTGATACACCGAAGACGCAGGTTTTATGGCCGCTTCGCGGCCAATCGCGGATGAATCCGCTCCCACAGGATTGCGGCTATCCGCCTATTTGTGTGCGACAGGAGATGTGTAGATGCTCATGCCCCTGTGGGGGCTGGCCCCACAGGGTTTCGTGATGCTTTTTCGGTTGCGGATCAGACCCGGAACCGCGCCACCAGCCCGTTCAGGTCCACCGCCAGGCGCGACAGCTCGGCGCTGGCCGCGCTGGTCTGGTGCGCACCGGTCGCCGACTGCACCGACAGGTCGTTGATGTTCACCAGGTTGCGGTCCACTTCACGGGCCACCTGGGCCTGTTCCTCGGCCGCGCTGGCGATCACCAGGTTGCGCTCGTTGATCTGTGCCACCGCGCCGGTGATGGTATCCAGCGCGCTGCCGGCACCCCGGGCGATATTCAGGGTCGATTCGGCGCGCTCGGTGCTGTTGCGCATCGAGCTGACCGCCTGCTCGGTTCCGCCCTGGATACTGCTGACCATGCGTTCGATTTCCGCCGTGGACTGCTGGGTACGGTGCGCCAGCGCCCGCACTTCATCGGCCACCACCGCAAAGCCGCGACCGGCTTCACCGGCCCGGGCCGCCTCGATGGCGGCGTTGAGGGCCAGCAGGTTGGTCTGGTCGGCCAGGCCGCGGATCACGTCCAGCACCTTGCCGATATCGCGGGACTGCTCGGCCAGGTTGCCGACCAGCACCGAGGTGCTCTGCACGTCGTTGCTCATGCGCTCGATGGCGCTGACGGTCTCCAGCACCAGGTCGCGGCCGTCGGTGGCGGAGCGGGTGGCTTCCGCCGAGGCCTCGGAGGTGCTCACCGCATTGCGGGCCACTTCCTCGACCGCGCTGGTCATCTCGGTGACCGCAGTGGCCGCCTGCTCGATTTCGTTGTTCTGCTGCTGCAGGCCGCGGGCGCTTTCCTCGGTGACGCTGTTCAGCTCCTCGGCGGCCGAGGCCAGCTGGGTGGCGGAACCAGAGATCTGCTGCAGGGTGTCGCGCAGTTGCTCCTGCATCTTGGCGATCGCCTGTTGCAGGCGCGCGGCTTCGTCACTGCCCTCGGGGCGGATGCTGTGGGTCAGGTTGCCCACGGCGATCTGCTCGGCCACGGCCAGCACTTCGTCGATCGGCTTGACGATGCTGCGGGTCAGGACAATGGCGCAAAGGAAGGTCAGCACCGTGGCGGCCACCAGCAGGACGATGACCAGGGTGAAGGCGCTGTCGTAGTCGTTCGCCGCGGCCTGGTTGATGTCGCGGGTCTGCTCGGTGTTGATCTTCACCAGCTTGTCCATGGCGGTGGTGATCTGCTCCATGCTCTGCAGCAGGTCGCGGTTGATCATCTCGCGGATCGCCGGCAGGTCGTTGGCCTGGGACAGCTGGACCATGCGCGCTTCCAGCTGGCGGTACTGGCCGAGCACCTGGACGAACTGGTTGTACACCGCGTGTTCTTCATTGCTGGCGATCAGCGGCTCGTAGACCTTGCGCGCCGCGTCGATCTGCGCGTTGCGCTCGTTGAGCTGGCTGTAGCTGTTCTGCACCACGTCCGCTTCGCGGTTGATCATCAGGCGGTAGGACAAGGTGCGCAGGCGCAAGGTCAGCAGGTTGATCTGGTCGAGGGCCTTGATGCTCGGCACGGTGACCTGCTCGATGTCTTCGCCGGCCTGGCGGATCTTGCTCATCTGGGTCAGGGCGAAGACGCCCAGGGCCAGCATCAGCGCGCCAATCAGGGCAAACCCCAGCAGCGCACGCGGGGCAATGTTCATGTTGCGTAGGGACATGGGTCGGATCCAAATCGTGGGGGACGCGATCCATGCGCCAGGAGAGAGTCTGCTCTCATGACTATCGGTATTGGCCGGGCGGACTTGAGGTTTGTCCGACAAAAATCATCACCTTTTCGCCCTCTTGCCGACCAAATGCAGGAACCGGATGACCCATATCAGGTCAATCTGCACCAACGCGGGGCTCTGGCCCCGATATCTCTGGCGGCTCAGTCACGTTTTCTTTATCGTGTGCGCCCCCTCATCACCCCCCTCCGAGAGAAGTCATCATGCTCGATACCACCCTGAGTCAACTGGAACAACTGGTCGGCGAACTGCTGCAGAAGAATCAGCAACTGGCCGAGCGAAACGGTCAACTGGAAGGCGAACTGGCCCAGGCCAAGGACGAAAACGAAAGCCTGCAACTGAACCTGATGGAGCAGGAAGAAAAGTACGGCGCCACCAACGCGCGCATCCAGGCGCTGATTGAACGTGCCAGCGGTACCGTCGGCGCATGAACGAGTCCGCGCAGACGATCAATGTCGTCTCGATCATGGGCAATGACTACTCGATCAAGGCCCCGGCCGGCCAGGAGAAGGTACTTGCCGAGGCCGTGCAGATGCTCAAGGCATCCCTGGCCGACACCAAGCGCAGTTACCCCTCGCTGATCGGCGACAAGTTGCTGGTCCTCGCGGCGCTGAACCTGTGTTCCCGGCAGATCGCCCTGCAACAGACGCATCAGCAAACCCTCGACCGTTATCAAGAGCAAGTCAGCGCCACGGTCGAAGCCATCTCCCAGGCGATCGATAACGCCTGACCCCTGTCGTGGGAGCCACCGTCCGCGGCTCCCACCGCCATCCGTCGTTTTGCATCCACTGTTGGCCCCACTTTTGCGGTGAATCCTGACCGATAGGTCTGGAAAAATCGTATACCTCTGTTGTATACAATTGGCCTGTCGTTTGCAGTACAGGTCTTATTTCTCAGAGGAAAACCCATGCAGTTCTGGCGGCGCAGTATCCAGTGGCAATTGATTGCAAGCATGGGCGCAGCCCTGCTGGTGAGCATCCTGATCGTGGTCGGTATCTATACCGTGGCGGTCAATCGCCTCACCGAGCGTTACCTGGTGAACACGGCGCTGCCGGCCAGCATTGAGGCGATTCGTAACGACATCGAGCGCATGCTCACCCGGCCGCTGACCGCCGCCGCCGACATCGCCCGCAACCCCATGCTGCGCGACTGGCTGGCCGCCGGCGAAGACCCGGCCCAGGCCCCGGCCATCGTCGAATACCTGGAAGCCATGCGCGATCAGAACAAGGCCTTTACCTCGGTCTACGCCTCGACCCTGAGCAACCACTACTACAACGAGAAAGGCCTGGATCGCACCCTGAGCCGCAGCAACCCTGTGGACAAGTGGTTCTACGGCTTCGTCGACAGTGGCGATGCACGCATGCTCAACATCGATACCGACACCAGCACCGGCGAGCTGGCGCTGTTCATCGACTACCGGGTGGAGAAGGACGGCAAGCTGGTCGGTGTCGGCGGCCTTGGCCTGCGCATGGCCGAGATGTCCGAGCTGATCCACAACTTCAGTTTTGGCGAGCGCGGGCGGGTGATGCTGGTGCGCAACGATGGCCTGATCCAGGTCCATCCGCAGACCGAGCACGGCGGCAAGCGCCAGTTGGCCGAGCAGATCGGCGATGCGGCGGCGCAGAGCATCCTGCTCAACCACGACGGTTTCGAAAGCGTGCGCTTCGAGCGCGACGGCGAGACCTGGCTGGCCCTCAGCCTGCCGCTGCGCGACGTGAAGTGGCGCCTGGTGGCCGAAGTGCCGGAAGCGCAGATCTACGCCCAGGTGAGGGACACCGTATGGCTGACCAGCCTGACCGGCGCCGCCGTGGGCCTGATTTCCCTGTTGCTGGTGGTGCTGCTGGCGCGGGGCATCGTGCGCCCATTGCGCCAGGTGACAGCGGCCCTCGGCGCCATCGGCGACGGTGGTGGCGACCTCAGCCACCGCCTCGACGAGAGCCGCCGCGACGAGCTGGGTGATCTGGCCCGCGGCTTCAACCGCTTCCTCGACGGGCAGCGCCGCTTGATCGGCGAAGTCCTGCGCACCAGCCAGCAGTTGGGCAAGGAAGTGGAGCAGGTGATCCGCGTGGTGGTGAGCACCGCCGAGCGCTCCGGCAAGCAGCAGGAAATGACCGAGATGGTCGCCACTGCGGTGCATGAAATGGGGCTGACCGTGCAGGATATCGCGCGCAACGCCGGCGAAGCGGCGCAGGCTTCGCAGAGTGCGCGGGACGAGGCGCTGGAGGCGCGCCAGGTGGTGCAGCGCTCGATCGCGCATATTGAAGGCATGTCCGGCGAGATCGGTACGGCGGCGGAGGCGGTCAGCCAGTTGGCGCAGGAAGTGGCCTCGATCGACCAGGTGCTGGCGGTGATCCGCAGTATTTCCGAACAGACCAACCTGCTGGCGCTGAACGCGGCGATCGAAGCGGCGCGGGCCGGGGAGATGGGGCGTGGCTTTGCCGTGGTGGCGGATGAAGTGCGGACCCTGGCGCAGCGCACCCAGGTGTCGACCGGCGAGATCCAGCAGATGATCCAGCGCCTGAAGCAGGGCACCGGGACGGCGGTGGACTCGATGCATGCGGGGCAGTCGGCGACGGGGACGGGTGTGGAGTCGAGTCAGCTGACCGGCGAATCCCTGACCACCATCACCGGCCAGGTGGAGCGCATCAGCGACATGAACCTGCAGGTGGCGACGGCGACCGAAGAGCAATCGGCGGTGACCGAGGAGATCAACCGCAATGTCCAGGGCATTTCCGACCTGGCCCGGCAGACGGCGGCGGAAGTGGAGGGGTGCAGGAAGGATTGCGAGGCGTTGCAGCGGCTGGCGGATGATTTGTCGCGGCAGATGGGTGGGTTCCGGCTGTAGATTTTTATTGGCTCCATCGCGGACCCTGTGGGAGCGGGTTCACCCGCGATTGCTATGGTGAACTCACTACAGTAATCGCGGGTAAACCCGCTCCCACAGGTTACGCGCCGCTCTCTCAATCTCTGCTCTCTCTACATCACTGAAAATGTGTAGATACCCATGCAGCGATGAGGCCCTCAAGGGCAATGCAGGATCAGGCGCCCATGACGGCGCGGATATCCGCCGCCAGTTCCCGCACCCGGGCTTCCTCGGTATCCCACGAACACATGAACCGCGCCCCACCGCTGCCGATGAAGGTATAGAACCGCCAGCCTTTGTTACGCAGCTTCTCCAGCGCCGCTTCCGGCATCTGCAGGAATACGCCGTTGGCCTCCACCGGGAACATCAGTTCCACCCCCGGCACGTCCGCCACCAGCCCGCTCAGCAACTGGGCGCAGTGGTTGGCATGGGCGCCATGGCGCAGCCAGGCGCCATTCTCCAGCAGGCCCACCCACGGCGCCGACAGGAAGCGCATCTTCGACGCCAGTTGCCCGGCCTGCTTGCAGCGGTAGTCGAAGTCTTCGGCCAGCTTGCGGTTGAAGAACAGGATCGCCTCACCCACGGCCATGCCGTTCTTGGTGCCGCCGAAGCACAGGACGTCGATCCCGGCTTTCCAGGTCAGTTCCGCCGGCGAGCAGCCGAGGAAGGCGCAGGCGTTGGAGAAACGCGCGCCGTCCATGTGCAGGTTCAGGCCCAGTTCCTTGCAGGTGGCGCTGATCGCCTTGAGCTCGTCGGGGCGGTAGACGCTGCCGACTTCGGTGGCCTGGGTGATGGTCACCACCCGCGGCTTGGGGTAGTGGATGTCCTGGCGCTTGAGCGCCACTTCGCGGATCGAATCGGGGGTCAGCTTGCCGTTCTCGCTGCGCGCGGTCAGCAGTTTCGAGCCGTTGGAGAAGAATTCCGGGGCGCCGCATTCGTCGGTCTCGACGTGGGCGGTCTCCGAGCAGATCACGCTGTGGTAGCTCTGGCACAGGGAGGACAGGGCCAGTGAATTGGCCGCGGTGCCGTTGAAGGCGAAGAACACTTCGCAGTCGGTCTCGAACAGCTGGCGGAAATGGTCGGCGGCGCGGGCCGTCCACTGGTCGTCGCCGTAGGCGCGTTCGTGGCCCTGGTTGGCCTTTTCCATGGCTGCCCAGGCTTCCGGGCAGATGCCGGAATAGTTGTCGCTGGCGAATTGTTGGCTTTGTTCTGTCATGGCTCGGGTCCTGTTAGCAAGGCAGGAGAGCACTCTAATGCATGGATTGTCAGGTTGCCTATACAACCTGGTTCCTGTGTCGCTTTCAGCGGCCTCATCGCGGGTGAACCCGCTCCTACAAGGTCTGTATGCACCCTGCCTGTGGGAGCGGGTTTACCCGCGATGAGGCCCCGGAGGACTTTCACACCCCGACTATCGCAAACAAGACAAAACAATGTCGTAAACGCACCTTTGCGTGGCGTGCGCAGGCATCTGAGCGCACCCGCCCGGTCATACCATCGCTGCAAAGGACACCCGTCAATGTCACGGGTTCCACTCAATAAGAGACCCACCGCTGCCGGGAGAAATGCGATGTTCAGCAAGCAAGACCAGATCCAGGGTTATGACGATGCACTGCTGGCGGCCATGAATGCCGAAGAGCAACGTCAGGAAGATCACATCGAACTGATCGCCTCGGAAAACTACACCAGCAAGCGCGTCATGCAGGCCCAGGGCAGCGGCCTCACCAACAAGTACGCCGAAGGCTATCCGGGCAAGCGCTACTACGGTGGTTGCGAGCACGTCGACAAGGTCGAGGCGCTGGCCATCGAACGCGCCAAGCAGCTGTTCGGCGCCGACTATGCCAACGTCCAGCCGCACTCCGGCTCGTCCGCCAACGGCGCGGTCTACCTGGCCCTGCTGCAAGCCGGCGACACCATCCTGGGCATGAGCCTGGCCCACGGCGGCCACCTGACCCACGGCGCCAAGGTGTCGTCCTCCGGCAAGCTGTACAACGCCGTGCAGTACGGCATCGACACCAACACCGGCCTGATCGACTACGACGAAGTCGAGCGCCTGGCCGTCGAGCACAAGCCGAAGATGATCGTCGCCGGCTTCTCCGCCTACTCCAAGACCCTGGACTTCCCGCGCTTCCGCCAGATCGCCGACAAGGTCGGTGCCCTGCTGTTCGTCGACATGGCCCACGTCGCCGGCCTGGTCGCTGCCGGCCTGTACCCGAACCCGATCCCGTTCGCCGACGTGGTCACCACCACCACCCACAAGACCCTGCGTGGTCCGCGTGGTGGCCTGATCCTGGCCAAGGCCAACGAAGAGATCGAGAAGAAACTCAACGCCGCGGTCTTCCCCGGCGCGCAAGGCGGCCCGCTGATGCACGTGATCGCGGCCAAGGCCGTGTGCTTCAAGGAAGCCCTGGAACCCGGCTTCAAGGCCTACCAGCAGCAAGTCATCGAGAACGCCCAGGCCATGGCTGGCGTGTTCATTGATCGTGGCTACGATGTAGTGTCCGGCGGCACCGACAACCACCTGTTCCTGGTCAGCCTGATCCGTCAGGGCCTGACCGGCAAGGACGCCGACGCCGCCCTGGGCCGTGCCCATGTCACCGTCAACAAGAACGCCGTGCCCAACGACCCGCAGTCGCCGTTCGTGACCTCGGGCCTGCGCATCGGCACCCCGGCCGTCACCACCCGCGGCTTCAAGGTCGCCCAGTGCGTGGCGCTGGCCGGCTGGATCTGCGACATCCTCGACAACCTCGGCGACGCCGATGTGGAAGCCGATGTGGCGCGCAACGTGTCGGCACTGTGTGCGGACTTCCCGGTTTACCGCTGAGTGGAGCAACAGACCATGCAACGTTATTCGGGCTTCGGCCTCTTCAAGCACTCCCTCAGCCACCACGAGAACTGGCAGCGCATGTGGCGCACGCCGACGCCGAAGAAGGTCTACGACGTCGTCATCGTCGGCGGTGGCGGCCACGGCCTGGCAACCGCCTACTACCTGGCGAAAGAGCACGGCATCACCAACGTCGCCGTGATCGAGAAGGGCTGGCTGGGCGGCGGCAACACCGCCCGCAACACCACCATCGTGCGTTCCAACTACCTGTGGGACGAGTCGGCGCACCTGTACGAGCACGCCATGAAGCTCTGGGAAGGGCTGTCCCAGGACATCAACTACAACGTGATGTTCTCCCAGCGCGGCGTCTACAACCTGTGCCACACCCTGCAGGACATCCGTGACTCCGAGCGCCGGGTCAACGCCAACCGCCTCAACGGCGTCGACGGTGAGCTGCTCAACGCCCAGCAGGTGGCGGACGAGATCCCGTACCTGGACTGCTCGAAGAACACCCGCTATCCGATCCTCGGTGCCACCGTGCAACGTCGCGGCGGCGTCGCCCGCCACGACGCCGTGGCCTGGGGCTATGCCCGTGCCGCCGACGCCCTGGGCGTCGACCTGATCCAGCAGACCGAGGTGATCGGCTTCCGCAAGGAAAACAACACCGTGATCGGCGTGGAAACCAACAAGGGCTTCATTGGCGCCAAGCGCGTCGGCGTGGTCACCGCCGGTAACTCCGGGCACATGGCACGCCTGGCCGGCTTCCGCCTGCCGCTGGAATCCCACCCGCTGCAGGCGCTGGTGTCCGAGCCGATCAAGCCGATCATCGACAGCGTGATCATGTCCAACGCCGTGCACGGCTACATCAGCCAGTCGGACAAGGGCGACCTGGTCATCGGCGCCGGTATCGACGGCTGGGTCGGCTACGGCCAGCGCGGTTCGTACCCGGTCATCGAACACACCCTGCAGGCCATCGTGGAAATGTTCCCGATCCTCTCCCGCGTGCGCATGAACCGCCAGTGGGGCGGCATCGTCGACACCAGCCCGGACGCCTGCCCGATCATCTCCAAGACCCCGGTGAAGAACATGTTCTTCAACTGCGGCTGGGGTACCGGCGGCTTCAAGGCCACCCCGGGCTCGGGCAACGTCTTCGCTGCCAGCCTGGCCAAAGGCGAGATGCACCCGCTGGCCAAGCCGTTTTCCATCGACCGTTTCCACAACGGCGCCCTGATCGACGAACACGGCGCAGCCGCCGTCGCCCACTAACAGGAGAAACCATCATGTTGCATATCTTCTGTCCACACTGCGGCGAACTGCGGTCCGAGGAAGAGTTCCATTCGTCCGGCCAGGCCCACATCCCGCGGCCGCTGGACCCCAACGCCTGCACCGACGAGCAGTGGGGCGACTACATGTTCTTCCGTGACAACCCGCGCGGCCTGCACCACGAGCTGTGGATCCACGCCGCCGGTTGCCGCCAGTACTTCAACGCGACCCGTGACACCGTGACCTACGAGATCCTGGAAACCTACAAGATCGGCAGCAAGCCACAAGTCACCGGCAAGAGCAGCGCCCCGCAGTTGGTCGCCAACGGCCAGGGAGAAAAGGTATGAGCCAGGTTTATCGCCTCTCCAGCGGCGGTCGCATCGACCGCAGCAAAGTCTTGAACTTCACCTTCAACGGCCAGACCTACCAGGGCTACGCCGGTGACACCCTGGCCGCCGCGCTGTTGGCCAACGGCGTCGACATCATCGGTCGCAGCTTCAAGTACTCGCGTCCCCGCGGGATCATCGCCGCCGGTGCCGAAGAGCCGAACGCGATCCTGCAGATCGGTGCCAGCGAAGCCACCCAGATCCCCAACGTGCGTGCCACCCAGCAGGCGCTGTACTCGGGCCTGGTGGCCACCAGCACCAACGGCTGGCCGAGCGTGAACAACGACGTAATGGGCATCCTCGGCAAGGTCGGCGGCAAGATGATGCCGCCGGGCTTCTACTACAAGACGTTCATGTACCCGCAGTCGTTCTGGATGACCTACGAGAAGTACATCCGCAAGGCGGCTGGCCTCGGCCGCGCGCCGCTGCAGAACGACCCGGACACCTACGACTACATGAACCAGCACTGCGACGTGCTGGTGGTCGGCGCCGGCCCTGCCGGTCTCGCCGCCGCCCTGGCCGCCGCCCGTAGCGGCGCGCGGGTGATCCTCGCCGACGAACAGGAAGAGTTTGGCGGCAGCCTGCTGGACAGCCGCGAAAGCCTCGACGGCAAGCCGGCCACCGAGTGGGTCTCGGCGACCCTGGCCGAACTGCGCGGCCTGCCGGAAGTGACCCTGCTGCCGCGTTCCACGGTCAACGGCTACCACGACCACAACTTCCTGACCATCCACGAGCGCCTCACCGACCATCTCGGCGACCGCGCACCGATGGGCCAGGTGCGCCAGCGCATGCACCGCGTGCGGGCCAAGCGTGTGGTCCTGGCCACCGGCGCCCACGAGCGTCCGCTGGTCTACGCCAACAACGACGTGCCGGGCAACATGCTGGCCGGCGCCATCTCCGTGTACATCCGCCGCTACGGCGTGGCCCCGGGCCGCAAGCTGGTGCTGGCGACCAACAACGACCACGCCTACCGCGTCGCCCTCGACTGGCACGACGCCGGCCTGCAGGTCGTCGCCATCGCCGACGCCCGCCACAATCCGCGTGGCTCGCTGGTGGAAGAAGCCCGCGCCAAGGGCATCCGCATCCTGACGTCCAGCTCGGTGGTCGAGGCCCGTGGCAGCAAGCGCGTCAGCGCCGCCCGTGTCGCCGCCATCGACGTCAAGGCACACAAGGTCACCAGCCCCGGCGAGTGGCTGGAATGCGACCTGATCGGCAGCTCCGGCGGCTACAGCCCGGTGGTCCACCTGGCATCGCACCTGGGCGGCAAGCCGGTCTGGCGTGAAGACATCCTCGGCTTCGTGCCGGGCGACGCGCCGCAGAAACGCGTGTGCGTCGGTGGCATCAACGGCGTGTTCGGCCTGGCCGAGAGCCTGGCCGACGGCATCGAGGGCGGCGCTCGCGCGGCCACCGAGGCCGGCTTCAAGGCCGCTGCGGTCAGCCTGCCGAAAGCCCTGGCGCGCCAGGAAGAAGCCACCGTCGCGCTGTTCCAGGTTCCGCATGACAAGAACACCGCCCGTGCGCCGAAGCAGTTCGTCGACCAGCAGAACGACGTCACCGCCGCCGCCATCGAACTGGCGACCCGCGAAGGCTTCGAGTCGGTCGAGCACGTCAAGCGCTACACCGCGCTGGGCTTCGGTACCGACCAGGGCAAGCTGGGCAACATCAACGGCCTGGCCATCGCCGCCCGCTCCATGGGCATCACCATTCCGGAAATGGGCACCACCATGTTCCGCCCGAACTACACGCCGATCACCTTCGGCGCGGTCGCCGGGCGTCACTGCGGCCACCTGTTCGAGCCGGTGCGCTTCACCGCGCTGCATGCCTGGCACGTGAAGAACGGTGCCGAGTTCGAAGACGTCGGCCAGTGGAAACGGCCGTGGTACTTCCCCCGCGCCGGCGAGGACATCCACGCCGCCGTGGCCCGTGAATGCAAGGCCGTGCGCGACAGCGTGGGCCTGCTGGACGCCTCGACCCTGGGCAAGATCGACATCCAGGGCCCGGATGCCCGCGAGTTCCTCAACCGCATCTACACCAACGCCTGGACCAAGCTCGACGTGGGCAAGGCCCGCTACGGCCTGATGTGCAAGGAAGATGGCATGGTGTTCGACGACGGCGTGACCGCCTGCGTCGGCGACAACCACTTCATCATGACCACCACCACCGGCGGCGCGGCTCGCGTGCTGCAGTGGCTGGAGATCTACCAGCAGACCGAATGGCCGGACCTGAAGGTGTACTTCACCTCGGTCACCGACCACTACGCGACCCTGACCCTGTCCGGCCCGAACAGCCGCAAGCTGCTCAGCGAGGTCAGCGACATCGACCTGGACAAGGACGCCTTCCCGTTCATGAGCTGGAAGGAAGGCCTGGTGGGCGGCGTGCCGGCGCGGGTGTTCCGGATTTCCTTCACCGGCGAGCTGTCCTACGAGGTCAACATCCAGGCCAACTACGCCATGGGCGTGCTGGAGAAGATCGCCGAGGCCGGCAAGAAGTACAACCTGACCCCGTATGGCACCGAGACCATGCACGTCCTGCGGGCCGAGAAGGGCTTCATCATCGTCGGCCAGGACACCGATGGCTCGATGACCCCGGACGACCTGAACATGAGCTGGTGCGTGGGCCGCAACAAGCCGTACTCCTGGATCGGCCTGCGTGGCATGAACCGCGAGGACTGCGTGCGCGAGAACCGCAAGCAGCTGGTGGGCCTGAAGCCGGTCGACCCGACCAAGTGGCTGCCGGAAGGCGCGCAACTGGTGTTCGATCCGAAGCAGCCGATCCCGATGGACATGGTCGGTCACGTCACTTCCAGCTACGCGGCCAACTCGCTGGGCTATTCCTTCGCCATGGGTGTGGTCAAGGGTGGTCTCAAGCGCATCGGCGAGCGGGTCTATTCGCCGCAGGCGGATGGCAGCGTGATCGAGGCGGAGATCTGTTCTTCGGTGTTCTTCGATCCGAAGGGTGAGCGGCAGAACGTTTGAAGCTTTGGGACCGCTGTGCGGTCCTTCGCGAGCGAGCTCGCTCCCACGGTGGAGTGGAGCTGCTCTTGTGGGAGCGAGCTTGCTCGCGAAGGGCTGCAAAGCAGCCCCAACAAGGTTTCCAGAATTCAGGCAGGTATAAAAAGATGAGCGCCATCAACGTCTACGAACAACGCCCTGGCTCCGATGCCAAGGCCGAATCGCCGCTGCACCACGCCGACCTGTCCAGCCTGGTCGGCAAGGGCCGCAAGAACGCCGGGGTGACCCTGCGCGAGAAGAAATTCCTCGGTCACCTGACCATTCGCGGCGACGGCCATGATCCGGCCTTCGCTAGCGGCGTGTTCAAGGCCATCGGCCTGGAACTGCCGGTAGCCCTGACCGTGGTGGCCAACGGCGACATGTCGCTGCAATGGCTTGGCCCCGACGAGTGGCTGCTGATCGTGCCCGGCGGCCAGGAGTTCGCCGTGGAGAACGCCCTGCGCGATGCGCTGGACGGCCAGCACATCCAGGTCGTCAACGTCAGCGGCGGCCAGACCCTGCTGGAGCTGAGCGGTCCGAAAGTGCGCGAAGTGCTGATGAAGTCCACCAGCTACGACGTGCACCCGAACAACTTCCCGGTGGGCAAGGCGGTCGGCACCGTGTTCGCCAAGTCGCAACTGGTGATCCGCCGTACCGGCGAGGAAACCTGGGAACTGCTGATCCGCCGCAGCTTCTCCGACTACTGGTGGCTGTGGCTGCAGGACGCCTCCGCCGAGTACGGCCTGGCCATCGAAGCCTGAGGAGCATTGCCATGAGCCGAGCCCCGGACACCTGGATCCTCACCGCCGACTGCCCGAGCCTGCTCGGCACCGTGGACGTGGTCACCCGCTTCCTCTACGAGCAGCGCTGCTACGTCACCGAGCACCATTCGTTCGATGACCGCTTGTCCGGGCGCTTCTTCATCCGCGTCGAGTTCCGCCAGCCGGACGACTTCGACGAGGCTGGCTTCCGCGCCGGCCTCGCCGAGCGTGGCGAGGCCTTCGGCATGCTCTTCGAGCTGACCGCGCCGAACCACCGGCCGAAGGTGGTGATCATGGTCTCCAAGGCCGATCACTGCCTCAACGACCTGCTCTATCGCCAGCGCATCGGCCAGCTGGGCATGGACGTGGTGGCGGTGGTGTCGAACCACCCGGACCTCAAGCCATTGGCCGAGTGGCACCATATTCCCTATCACCACTTCCCGCTGGATCCCCACGACAAGCCGGCGCAGGAGCGCAAGGTACTGCAGGTGATCGAGGAATCCGGGGCGGAACTGGTGATCCTTGCCCGCTACATGCAGGTGCTTTCGCCGGAGCTGTGCCGGCGCCTGGATGGCTGGGCGATCAATATCCACCACTCGCTGCTGCCCGGCTTCAAGGGCGCCAAGCCGTATCACCAGGCCTACAACAAGGGCGTGAAGATGGTCGGTGCCACCGCGCACTACATCAACAACGACCTGGATGAGGGGCCGATCATTGCCCAGGGCGTGGAGGTGGTGGATCACAGTCACTACCCCGAGGACCTGATCGCCAAGGGGCGGGATATCGAATGCCTGACCCTGGCCAGGGCTGTCGGGTATCACATCGAGCGACGGGTGTTCCTGAACGCCAATCGAACTGTAGTGCTCTGACTGGCCTCATCGCCGGCAAGCCGGCTCCCACAGGGATGGTGCATACCGTTTTCCTTGTGGGGGCCGGCTTGCCGGCGATTTGCATTTCTGAAACCGACAGAAATCCTGCCGCCTACAGATAAACCGCTGTCGCAATCAGTCACTGCATCCCCGCCAACCAAGCCCACAATTCCCCCATTCCAGTAACACTGGCCGCCCATGGACGGCGGCGCTTCAACCAACGCTGCATAACTACAAGTCAAGCGAGGTAAGAGCATGTCTGGCAATCGTGGAGTGGTGTATCTCGGCGCCGGAAAGGTCGAGGTGCAGAAGATCGACTATCCGAAGATGCAGGACCCGCGCGGTCGCAAGATCGAGCATGGCGTCATCCTCAAGGTGGTCTCCACCAACATCTGCGGCTCCGACCAGCACATGGTCCGTGGTCGTACCACCGCCCAGGTCGGCCTGGTCCTGGGCCATGAAATCACCGGCGAGGTGGTGGAAAAGGGCAGCGACGTCGAGAACCTGAAGATCGGCGACCTGGTTTCCGTGCCGTTCAACGTCGCTTGCGGTCGCTGCCGCTCCTGCAAGGAAATGCACACCGGTGTCTGCCTGACCGTCAACCCGGCCCGCGCCGGTGGTGCCTACGGCTACGTCGACATGGGCGACTGGACCGGCGGCCAGGCCGAGTACGTGCTGGTGCCGTACGCCGACTTCAACCTGCTGAAACTGCCGGACCGCGACAAGGCCATGGAGAAGATCCGCGACCTGACCTGCCTGTCCGACATCCTGCCGACCGGCTACCACGGCGCAGTCACCGCAGGCGTTGGCCCGGGCAGCACCGTATACGTGGCCGGTGCCGGTCCCGTGGGGCTGGCTGCCGCTGCCTCGGCGCGCCTGCTGGGTGCGGCGGTGGTCATCGTCGGCGACCTCAACCCGCTGCGCCTGGCCCATGCCAAGTCCCAGGGCTTCGAGGTGGTCGACCTGTCCAAGGACACCCCGCTGCACGAGCAGATCATCGACATCCTCGGCGAGCCGGAAGTGGATTGCGCGGTCGATGCCGTCGGCTTCGAAGCCCGTGGTCATGGTCATGAAGGCGCCAAGCACGAGGCTCCGGCCACAGTGCTCAACTCGCTGATGCAGGTGACCCGCGTCGCCGGCAAGATCGGTATTCCAGGCCTGTACGTGACCGAGGACCCGGGTGCGGTGGACGCCGCGGCGAAGATCGGTGCCCTGAGCATCCGCTTCGGCCTGGGCTGGGCCAAGTCCCACAGCTTCCACACCGGCCAGACCCCGGTGATGAAGTACAACCGCGCGCTGATGCAGGCGATCATGTGGGACCGCATCAACATTGCCGACGTAGTGGGCGTGCAGGTCATCAGCCTCGACCAGGCGCCGGAAGGCTATGGCGAGTTCGATGCCGGCGTACCGAAGAAATTCGTGATCGACCCGCACAAGATGTTCAGTGCGGCGTAAGCCGGAATGAAGAAGGGGCCGTGATTGGCCCCTTTTTCAATGGTTGTACACGGCCCCCCTGTAGGAGCGGGTTCACCCGCGATTGCGATGGTGAATTCACTACTGCAATCGCGGGTGAACCCGCTCCTACAGGGAGCCGTTCAGTCCGCGAGCTTGGGCAGGCACTCGTCCAGCCGCTTGTACAGCGCACTTTCCACCGGCCAGTTCCTCAGCAACCGCGCCCGGTCCTTGGCGAACGACGGGGCGAAGCTCAGCTGGGTCGCGTGCTGCGACATGGCATCCAGGTCGATCAGCGCCCATTGCCCGTCCTGCCAGAACAGGTTGTAGGCCTTCAGGTCGCCATGGCTGATGCGCTCGTGAATCAGCCGCGCCAGCAACTGCTGCAACGCTGCCAACTGCTCTTCTGGCACATCACCGCTTTCCACATAGGGCGCAAACGCGGCCATCAGGTCCGGCCCGTCGAGCAGTTCGGTCACCAGGTACGCCTTGCCGCGCAACCCCAGCCAGCGTGTCTCCAGCACCGCCAGCGGCTTGGGCGTGGCGAAGCCGAGGAACGCCAGGCGATGCCCTTCGATCCACGAATGCCAGGCCCGGCTCGGGCGCCAGAAGCGCTTGAACCAGTGGGCGGTGTCCTTGATGTTGTAGCGCTTGATCACCAGCGGCCGGCCCTGGACCTCGACCCGCGCCACGCTGGCGGCACCGCCGGTCTTGTACAGGTGGCCGGCGTCGATCAGCGCGTCGGCGTTGTCCAGCACCGGCTGCATCGCCGCCACTTCGCTGCGCGGGATCGCCTTCAGGCCCGAGGCGCCGCGCTCGACGCTGAACAGCGTGCAGTCGCGGCCGGCCTTGTCCAGGTAATCCTTCATCCGCCAGTGGCGGACCTTGTCGATCTGCTTCTGCAAGGCTTCCAGCGGCAGCGCGTGCTCGCTGTTGGCCAGCAGGTAATGCACCAGCAGTTCCTCGATGAACGGCTCCAGGCGCTTGGGCAACTGGGCGAACAGCACGCCGAGGTTCTGCAGCACCTGTTGGCGCGACAGTGGCTGGCCCGGGGTTTCCGCCTTGATCCCGCCGCCGTCGATGACGAACAGCCGGCCGTCGTGGCGCAGCAGGTTATCCAGGTGCAGGTCGTCCTGCCACAGGCCCTTGGCATGCAACTGGGCCACCGCCGCGAGGGCTTCGCCGAGCACCAGGCTCTGCTCGTCGCTCAACGGTGGCTGCCCTTCGACCTTGGACCAGACGTCGCCCAGGCTGGTGGAGCCTTCGAGGAACTCGAACAGCAGCCAGCCGCCTTCGCCTTCTTTCAGGCCGTCTGCCAGCAATTGCGGCGTGGTCACGCCGTTGTCGGCCAGCAGGCGCACGCCCGCCAGCTCGCGCTGGAAGTGCCGTGCGGCACTGCCGCCAACCAGCAACTTGGCCAGCACCGGCTTGCCGCGCCAGACGCCGGCACCGACATAACGCTGCCCCGGCAGTACCCGCAGCAGGCTGAGCAGTTGCAGATCGGCACTGCCGGCGGCATCGGCGAGGGTGACGCTCAATGGCAGCGCCGGGGTGCGCCCGGCATCCTTGAGTTCGGACAGACGCATCAGCGGGTTTCCTTGTGGCGGCGGCGTTTCAGCAGGCGCTGGAGCCAGGCATTGACCAGCGAACTGTCGCTCGGCTGGTCCAGGTAGGCGGAAAGCAGCAGGCGTACCTCCGCCTCGGTCCAGTTCGGGGCGCGGCGCAGCAAGGGTTCCAGGTCCTTGGTCCGGTCGCGCTGGCCGAACAGCAGCGGGCGGGTCTTTTCCAGGTCGATCAGTTGCGCCTGCCAGCCGTCGCCGCGCTCGCGCAGGAAGATGTGCTTGGGATAGAAGCAGCCATGCACCTGGCCGGCGCCGTGCAGGGTCCGCGCCAGTTGCCCGCAGGCGCGCAGGATGCCCTGGCGCTGCGGCAGCGGCAGTTGCGGCCATTGGCCGAGCAGGCTGTCGAGGTCGTTCCAGTCGTCCAGGGCACGGGTCATCAGGATCGCCCGGCGCTGGCCGTCGACCTTGCGTTCGCCGTAGTACACCGCTTGCAGCGCCGGGATGCGCAGTTTCTGGTAGCGGCTGATATTGCGGAACTCGCGGGCGAAGGTCGGCTCGCCGAACGGCCGGTGCAGGGTGTGGGTCAGGTAGTTGCTCTGGCGCTTGAGGTAGTAGCCCTTGCCTTCGAGTTCCAGGCGGAACACGCTGCTCCAGCCACCACGGCCGGTATTGGGCTCGTCCACTGCGTCCAGTTGCAGTGCCCAGAGCTGTTCGAAGCCGTTCAGGCCATGGCGTTCGAGCAGCGCCGTGTCGGCACTGGCCACAAAATCACTCATTCGCGTCCCTCGAAGAACTTCACGATATGGCGGACGCGCTTCTTGTCCGCAGCATTCAGGCGAGCCCGATTGCGGTATTGCAGGTAGAAGCGCAGGCGCTGGGTGGCCGACAGGTGATACTTGGCCACTTTGTCCAGGCACGCCAGATCCTTGGTGATGCGATAGCGCAACATGAAGCCCCACCAGAAGTCGCCGGTGGGGCAGTCGATGAAGAATAGCGTGCCGGCGTCATCCACCAGCAGGTTGCGCCACTTCAGGTCGTTATGGGTGAAGTGGTGGTCATGCATGATCCGCGTGTGCCGGGCCAGCTGGCGGCTGATGTGGTCGACCCACTGGCGATCCTTGAGACGCGGGTCGTTGCGCTCGGCCAGCACCGACAGGTCCTCGGTGCGTGGCAGCTCGCGGGTGATCATGGCACCGCGGCCGAAGCTCAGGCCGTTGCGCTCCAGGCCGCAGGCGACCACCTCGGCGGTGGGGATCTGCCACTTGGCGAACTGCTTGAGGTTCTGCCATTCGGCCTTGATCCGTGGCCGGCCCAGGTAGCGGCGCAGGTGCTTGCCGGCGCCGGTGTAGCGCTTGACGTAATAGTTTATGCCGTCGCGCTCGACGCGCACCACCTCGCTCAGCGGGTCGCGGGTCAGGCGCTCGCCCTGAAGGGCGAACACCGCGTCGATACTGCCGAAATCCTTTGCCAGGGCCGCGTACTTCGGCTCCAGTGTCCAACCCGCCATCAGAGCGCGTCCCCATACCGTTGCTTGCGCTCGTAGAGCTTTTGCGCCTTGCCGTCCAGCCAGCGCAGCAGGCTGGCGTGCTCCGCGAGCACCTGGCGCAGCGGCTGCTGGAAATAGCCGCGCAGGAAGCGCAGCTTGTCGCGGCGCGTCAGGCCGATGTCCAGCGCCGAGAAATACAGGGCGGCCAGGTCCTTGTCGCGCCAGCGCCGGGAGACCTTGTCACGGGTCTGGGCGCGGTGCAGGTCGATGACCGACAGGCGGAAGTCATCCGCCGTCACCGGTCGGTCGGTGTGCAGCAGGAAGTGGCAGATGTAGCAGTCGCGGTGGTTGACCCCGGCGCGGTGCATGCCGCCGGTCACCTTCGCCACTTCGGCGATCAGCGCGCGCTTGAGCCGTGGCTCCGGCGGCTGGCGGACCCAGTCGATGCTGAAGTCTTCCAGGCTGATGGTGGGCGCCAGTTCCTCGGTGACGATGAACGAATGCTGGGTTGCCGGGTTGCTGCCGCGTTCGCCGAAGGCCACCGCGGTCATGGTCGGCACGCCGACTTCGTGCAGGCGCTGGATGGCGGTCCATTCCTGGCCGGCGCCGAGCACCGGCAGCTTGGCGCTGAACAGGTTCTTGAAGATCTCGCCCCAGCCGATGCCGCGGTGGATCTTGACGAAGAAGCCTTCGCCGTCGACCTCGGTGCGCAGGGTGCGGCGGCCTTCCAGCTCGCGGTAGACCTCGCCTTGCAGGGCTTCGACGGCATCGAACGGATCGCGGCCGGCCCACAGGCGCTTGAAGGGTTCTGCCAGGATCAGCTTCATGGGCGCTCCCCGAGAATCACGTCGGCGGCATGCTCGGGCATGCTGTACAGGTCGGCGGTCTCGGCGAAGGCCAGGCCATTCTGGCCCCAGCTGGCGCGGGCGGCCGGGTCTTCGAGCATGCGTTGCAGGTAGCTGTTGAGCTGGTCCTGTTCGAAGGGCTCGTCCAGTACCAGGCCACTGTCGGCCTCGGCGATGTAGTGGGCGTAGCCGCACACCGCGGTGACCAGCACCGGCAGGCCGGCGACCAGCGCCTCCAGCAGCACGGTGCCGGTGTTCTCGTTGTAGGCCGGGTGGATCAGCACATCGGCGCCGAGCAGGAAGCGCGGGATGTCGCTGCGACCCTTGAGGAACTGCACCTGGTCGCCCAGGCCCAGGGCGGTGCTCTGCAACTGGAACACCTTGGGATCGTCCTGGCCGATGACCATCAGGCGCGTGCGCTTGCGCAGGGCCGGGGGCAGGGCGGCGAGGGCCTTGAGGCTGCGGTCGGTGCCCTTGGTCTTGAACCCGGAACCGATCTGCACCAGCAGCAGGTCGTCGTCGCCCAGGTTGAATTCGCGACGGAATTCGGCGCGGATCCCGGCGGCGTTGGCCGGGGCCCGGCGGTCCTGGGAGATACCCGGCGGCAGCAGGTGGAAGCGCTCTTCCTGGGTGCCGTAGTGCTTGATGAACAGCGGCTGCTGCACTTCGGAAATCATCAGGATCTCGGTGCGCGCATCGCGGGCGAACACCGCGCGCTCGTATTCGGCGAAGTGCCGGTAGCGGCCCCAGCGCCGGTACAGGCCGCCGCGCAGGGTCTGCGCCTTGTCCTCGAAGCAGCCGTCGGCGGCGTAGTAGACGTCCAGGCCGGGCATCTTGTTGAAGCCGATCAGGCGGTCCACCGGGCGCTTGGCCAGGTCCGCCTCCATCCAGGCGCTGAGCTTCTCGTTGCGCCGATGGTTGAACAGCGCCTTGACCGGCGCCACCAGTACCTCGAAGCCGGGCGGCACGTCGCCTTCCCAGATCAGGGTGTAGACGCGGATCTGGTGCCCGCGCCGCTGGCACTCCAGGGCGATGCGCATGAAGTCACGCTGCAGGCCACCGAAGGGGAAATACTTGTAGAGCACGAAAGCCAGTTGCATCAACGAACATCCTCGGCCCGCAGCAGCTCGCCCAACTGGCGGGCCACACGTTCGGGATTCAGGCGAGTGAAGCACAGCGGCCACTCACGTTTGAGATCGAACCGGCGCAGTTCCTCGGCGCTCGGCTTGTAGGTGCACTTCTTGCGCAGGCAGGGCGCGCACGGGAAGTCGCTGGCCACGTGGACCTGGGACTTGCCATAGGCGCCGGTGAGGCCAGGGTTGGTCGGGCCGAACAGCGAGATGGTCGGCACGTCCAGCGCCGCCGCCAGGTGCCCGAGGCCGGTGTCCACCGCCACGCAGGCTTTCGCCGAGGCCAGCACCTTGGCCACCCCGGCCAGGTTCAATTTGGGTAGTACCCGGGCGTTCTTCAAGCCCTGGGCGATGCGTTCGGCGCGGGCCTTCTCCACCGGGTTGCCCCACGGCAGGCAGACATGCAGGCCGGCGCGGCCAAGGCGCTCGGCCAGTTGGCGCCAGTACAGCTCGGGCCAGTGCTTGGTGTCCCAGGTGGTGCCATGCAGGAACACCACGTAGGGCGCCACGCCGATCTGCTCCAGGCGGCTGCGGTCCAGGCCGTAGTCACCGATGCCCTCGGGGATGTCGTAGCCCAGGGCCAGGGCGAACAGCTGGCGGATGCGTTCCACCGCGTGCTGGCCCTTCTCGACCGACAGGCGGCGGTCGTAGAAGCGACTGGAGAAGCCTTCGCGTGCCGAGTAGCGGTCCAGGCCCGCCACCGGCGTCTTCTTCACGTAGCGGGTCAGCCAGGCACTCTTGACCAGGCCCTGGGCATCGATCACTAGGTCGTACTTGCGCTCGCGCACGCGTTGCTTGAACTGGCGCCATTCGCCGTTCCTGAAGGTCTGCCAGAGGTTCTTGCGCCAGCGGCGGATCGCCACGGGAATCACCTGGTCCACCGCCGGGTGCCAGGTGGGAATCTCGGCGAAGCCTTCTTCCACCACCCAGTCGAACTGGATGCCCGGGATGGCGTGGGCGGCATCGGTCAGCGCCGGCAGGGCGTGGATCACGTCGCCCAGGGAGGTTGTCTTGATCAGCAGGACCCGCACTTAGTCGACCTCTGCACTGATGTCGACCAGCGACGGGCCGTTGAGCCGCTGCAACGCCGCCGCGACGGCGTCGGGCTCCAGTTGGCGCAGGCAGTTGTAATGGCCGAAGCGGCAGGTGCGGTCGAAGCAGGGGCTGCAATCCAGGCCCAGGCGCACCACTTCGACCTGGTCGGCCAGCGGCGGGGTGAAGCCCGGCGAGGTGGAACCGTACACCGCCACCAGCGGGCGGTTCAGCGCCGCGGCGACGTGCATCAGGCCGGAATCGTTGGACACCACGGCATCGGCGCAGGACAGCAGGTCGATGGCCTCGGCCAGGGAGGTTTCCCCGGCCAGGTTGCTGGATTCCTCGCGGAAGCCGGGGATCAGGCGGTCGCGGATCTGCTCGCCGACCGGGTGGTCGTTCTTCGAGCCGAACAGCCAGACCTGCCAGCCTTCGCGGATCTTCAGCTCGGCGATCTTCGCGTAATGCTCCGACGGCCACTTCTTCGCTTCGCCGAATTCGGCCCCCGGGCACAGGGCCAGGACCGGGCGGTCCAGCTCCAGGCCGAACTTGGCCAGGGCGGTGGCACGGCTGGCATCCTCGATCCGCAGGCTCGGCCGCGGGTAGGGCTGGGGCAGGTCGCTGCCATCCGGGTAGGCGAGGGCCATGAAGCGCTCGATCATCAGCGGGTAGCGTGCCTTGTCCAGGCGCCGCACGTCGTTGAGCAGGCCGTAGCGGAATTCGCCGCGCCAGCCGGTGCGCTTGGGAATCCCGGCGAAGAAGGGTACCAGCGCCGACTTCAGCGAGTTGGGCAGGAGGATCGCCTGGTCGTACTGGCCGGCCAGGGACTTGCCGATGCGCCGGCGCGTGGCCAGGTCGAGCACGCCGTGGCCGAGCGGGAAGCTCAAGGCCTGGCGCACTTCGGGCATGCGTTCGAGGATCGGCCGGCTCCACTCGGGGGCCAGCACGTCGATCACGCAGTCGGCGTGACGCTGCTTCAGGACCTGGAACAGCGTCTGCGCCATCACCATGTCGCCCACCCAACTGGGCCCGATTATCAAAATTCTCATGCTTTATCCAGAAACGATCAGGGAGGCTGCAGCCTGTTTTCCAACAGCGCTGGCCTCCCCTCTTTATAGTCAGGCTCGGTTACAACGGCCTACGCCCAGAAGAGTGTAGGCCGATGCTGGCTGGCTTCCTGCCGCCGGATTCGCACTTCGCTCAGCCAAGCCCCAGTTCGCTCCAGATCCGCCGGACTTCGCGGCGTTCCGTGGCGAACTGCGCCGCATCGATCACCCCGGCCTGCTTCTGCAAGGCCTGGCGGTGCGCGGCGGAGCGGAACGCCTTGTACACCTCGCGCAGCAGCACGGCATCGCTGGCGGGCATCAGCCCGGCTTCCTCCAGACCTTCGAGGATGCGGATGTTGTCGGTGTAGCGCAGCAGCGCCGGATGGGTGTGGGACCAGGCGAGCGCGGCGTATTGCACCATAAATTCAATATCGACGATACCACCGGCATCCTGCTTGATATCGAAGGGAACGCCGGCGTCATAGGCATTGGCCGCAGTGCCGGCGGCGGTGGATTTGCTGCCCAGGTTGTCGCGCATCTTGGCGCGCATGTCGCTGACTTCGGCGCGCAGGGCGGCCAGGTCGCGCTGTTTGCCGAGGACGCGCGCGCGCACGTCTTCGAAGGCCGCGCCGACCTGCTCGCAGCCCACCAGCACCCGGGCGCGGACCAGGGCCTGGTGTTCCCAGGTCCAGGCTTCGTTCTGCTGGTAGCGCTCGAAGGCGCCCACCGAACTCACCAGCAACCCCGAGGCGCCGGACGGGCGCAGGCGCATGTCGACGTCGTAGAGCTGACCGGAGTTGGTCTGGGTGGTCAGCAGGTGGATGATGCGCTGGCCCAGGCGGGTGAAGAACTGCGCGCTGTCGATCGGCTTGGCGCCGTCGGTCTCGGCCTGTGGGTCGCCGTCGTGGATGAACACCAGGTCCAGGTCGGAGCCGTGGCCCAGCTCGATGCCGCCGACCTTGCCGTAGCCGACGATGATGAAGCCGGGGTCGCAGGGGCTGCCGTCGCTGCGCTGCGGGCGGCCGTGGCGGGCCACGGTCTGGCGCCAGGCCAGGGCCAGGACCTGGTTGAGGATGGCTTCGGCGAGCCAGGTCAGGTAGTCGCTGACCTTCATCAGCGGCAGGCTGCCGGCGATTTCCGAGGCTGCGACCCGCAGGCTGTGGGCCAGCTTGAAGTGACGCAGGGCCTCCATCTGCTGTTCCAGGTCGTCCTCGGGGATGCGGGTCAGGCGTTCGCGCAGCTCGGCGGCCAGTTCCGGCGCCTTCGGCGGGCTGAACAGGCGGCTTTCATTGAGGAGTTCGTCGAGCAGCAGCGGGAAGCGGGCGATCTGCTCGGCGATCCATGGGCTGGCGGCGCAAAGGGTCAGCAGGCGGCGCAGGGCGCCGGGGTTCTCGGTCAGCAGCACCAGGTAGGCGGAGCGGCGGGCCACGGCTTCCACCAGTGGCAGCACCCGTTCCAGCACCAGGTCCGGATCGTCGTGCTCGACGGCCTGGGCCAGCAGGCGTGGAATAAAGGCATCGAGACGTTCGCGGCCGAGGCGCTGCATGGCTCGCAACTGTGGGCTGGAGCGCAGGCCAGCGAGCAGTTTCAGGGCGCGCGGGGCGTCGCGGAAACCGGCGTCTTCCAGCTGGCGGCAGGCGGCTTCCTCGTCCTGGGCTTCTTCCCAGAGCGGCAGCCATTCGCCGCCGACCACCACCTCGCCTTCGCCTTCCTCTTCGTCCGGGTCGGCGATGACCTGGCGGAAGTGCCAGTCGATACGTCCGCGCCAGTGCATCAACCGGGCGTGGAAGGCATCCCAGTCCGGGAAACCGAGCATGAAGGCGATGCGTGCACGGTCCAGGTCGTCGACCGGCAGCATCTGGGTCTGGCGGTCGCCGATGGCCTGGATCGCGTGTTCGGTGTAGCGGAGGAATTCGTAGCCTTCGCGCAGCTCGGTAACCACGGCGGCGGGCAGGTAGCCCTGGCCTTCCAGGGTCGCCAGCACTTTAAGCAGGGGGCGCTGTTGCAGGCTCAGGTCGCGGCCGCCGTGGATCAGCTGGAAGGCCTGGGCGATGAACTCCACCTCGCGGATGCCGCCGGCGCCGAGCTTGATGTTCTCGGACATGCCCTTGCGCCGCACTTCCTGCTGGATCAGCTGCTTCATGGTGCGCAGCGCCTCGATGGCGGAGAAGTCCAGGTAGCGGCGGTAGACGAACGGTCGCAGCATCTCCTGCAACTGCGCGCCGGCGGCCTGGTCGCCGGCTACCACGCGGGCCTTGATCATGGCGTAGCGTTCCCAGTCGCGACCCTGGTCCTGGTAGTACTGCTCCAGGGCGTTGAAGCTCAGCACCAGGGCGCCGGACGAGCCGTAGGGGCGCAGGCGCATGTCGACGCGGAAGACGAAGCCGTCGACGGTGATCGGGTCCAGCGCCTTGATCAGGCGCTGGCCGAGGCGGGTGAAGAACTCCTGGTTGTCCAGCGAGCGCTTGACCCCGGTGGTCTCTCCGCCTTCGGGGTAGGCGAAGATCAGGTCGATGTCCGAGGACAGGTTGAGCTCCACCGCGCCGAGCTTGCCCATGCCCAGCACCACCATCTGTTGCGGCAGGCCGCTGCGGCTGCCGGTCGGCGTGCCGAACTGCTCGCACAGGCGCGGGTAAAGCCACTGGTAGGCCTGGTCGATGGCGGCGTCGGCCATGTCGGAGAGGTCGCGGCAGGTTTCGATCAGGTCGGCCTGGCGGGTCACGTCGCGCCAGATGATCCGCACCTGGTGCCGGTTGCGCTGGCGGCGCAGGTTGCGCGCCAGTTCGTCCTCGCTGCCGGCGGCGGTGGCCGCGGCGGCCAGTTGCGCGCACAGCTCGCCGGGCGCGAAGCGCCGGTCGAGGTCGCCGCTGGCGGCCAGGTCGAGGAGCATCGCCGGGTCGCGCAGGCTCTGTTCGAGGACGAACACGCTGGCCGCCGAGACCCGGGCGAAGGCGCTCCAGCGCTCGCTGCTCCAGTCGTCCAGGGTGAGGCCGTCGAGGGCCGTCACGGCATCGCGCAGGGCCTGTTCATTATTGAGGGCGGTGGCTTTCAGGGTTTCTGGCAGTTGGACCAGCGAAGGCAGGCTCATGGTCTATCCTTGATCCGCGGGAAAAGGCAGGCAGTGACGAGGCGGGCGGAACGCGGCCCGGGTTGGACTGTCGTACAAAAGTTGGAAATAGCTGCAAATCCGGTTTTTTTGGCAGAAAACATCACAGCAGACCTTTTCGTAACCGGTTTTCAATCACCGGTATCGTTTTATCTCACAAGCCAACGGATGGCCGGACGTCGTTCCGATGTAGTTTTACTACTGCTTTTTTCAGTCGAAGGCATGTAATGAGGAACGATTTGTAGTAAAACTACACGCCGCCGGGACTACCTCCGGTAATCCAAGAATTCATGTCGTCTGCCCAAAAGGCCAGTCGCAAACTTCAGGCAACCGATTCTGGAAGCCTTTCCGCCCTGGAGCAAGCCATGCAAGACCTCGATCCCGTCGAAACCCAGGAATGGCTGGACGCCCTGGAGTCGGTCCTCGACAAAGAAGGCGAAGACCGCGCTCACTACCTGATGACCCGTATGGGCGAGCTGGCCACCCGCAGTGGTTCGCAGCTGCCGTACGCAATCACCACGCCATACCGCAACACCATTCCAGTCACCCACGAAGCACGCATGCCTGGCGACCTGTTCATGGAACGCCGCATTCGCTCCCTGGTGCGCTGGAACGCGCTGGCCATGGTAATGCGCACCAACCTGAAGGACTCGGACCTGGGCGGCCACATTTCTTCGTTCGCCTCCAGCGCCACCTTGTATGACATCGGCTTCAACTACTTCTTCCAGGCTCCTACCGAAGAGCACGGCGGCGACCTGATCTTCTTCCAGGGCCACGCCTCGCCAGGCGTCTACGCCCGCGCCTTCATGGAAGGCCGCATCAGCGAAGACCAGATGAACAACTTCCGCCAGGAAGTCGATGGCAACGGCCTGTCGTCCTACCCGCACCCATGGCTGATGCCAGACTTCTGGCAGTTCCCGACCGTTTCCATGGGTCTGGGCCCGATCCAGGCGATCTACCAGGCGCGCTTCATGAAGTACCTGGAAGCCCGTGGCTACATCCCGGCCGGCAAGCAGAAGGTCTGGTGCTACATGGGCGACGGCGAGTGCGACGAGCCGGAATCCCTGGGCGCGATCGCCCTGGCCGGCCGCGAGAAGCTGGACAACCTGATCTTCGTCATCAACTGCAACCTGCAGCGCCTCGACGGCCCGGTTCGCGGCAACGGCAAGATCATCCAGGAACTCGAAGGCGTGTTCCGTGGCGGTGGCTGGAACGTCAACAAGGTGGTCTGGGGCCGCTTCTGGGACCCACTGCTGGCCAAGGACACCGACGGTATCCTGCAGCGCCGCATGGACGAAGTCATCGACGGCGAGTACCAGAACTACAAGGCCAAGGACGGCGCGTTCGTCCGTGAGCACTTCTTCAATACTCCAGAACTCAAAGCCATGGTCGCCGACCTGTCCGACGACGAGATCTGGAAGCTCAACCGTGGCGGCCACGACCCGTACAAGGTCTATGCGGCCTACCACCAGGCGGTCAACCACAAGGACCAGCCTACCGTCATCCTGGCCAAGACCATCAAGGGCTACGGCACCGGTGCTGGCGAAGCCAAGAACACCGCGCACAACACCAAGAAGGTCGACGTCGACAGCCTGCGTCACTTCCGCGATCGCTTCGACATCCCGGTCAAGGACGAAGACCTGGAAAACCTGCCGTTCTTCAAGCCTGAAGAAGGCAGCGCCGAAGCTCGCTACCTGGCCGAGCGCCGCGCCGCACTGGGCGGTTTCGTACCGCAGCGCCGCAGCAAGTCGATCAGCATCCCGACTCCGCCACTGGAAACCCTGAAGGCGATCCTGGACGGCTCGGGCGACCGCGAAATCTCCACCACCATGGCCTTCGTGCGGATCCTCGCGCAACTGGTCAAGGACAAGGAAATCGGCCAGCGCATCGTCCCGATCATCCCGGACGAAGCCCGTACCTTCGGTATGGAAGGCATGTTCCGCCAGCTGGGCATCTACTCGTCCGTCGGCCAGCTCTACGAGCCAGTCGACAAAGACCAGGTGATGTTCTACCGCGAAGACAAGAAGGGCCAGATCCTCGAGGAAGGCATCAACGAAGCCGGCGCCATGTCGTCGTTCATCGCTGCCGGTACCTCGTACAGCACCCACAACCAGCCGATGCTGCCGTTCTACATCTTCTACTCGATGTTCGGCTTCCAGCGTATCGGCGACCTGGCCTGGGCCGCTGGCGACAGCCGCACCCGTGGCTTCCTGATCGGCGGTACCGCCGGCCGTACCACCCTGAACGGTGAAGGCCTGCAGCACGAAGACGGTCACAGCCACATGCTGGCTGCCACCATCCCGAACTGCCGCACCTATGATCCGACCTACGGCTACGAGCTGGCGGTGATCATCCAGGACGGCATGAAGAAGATGACCGAAGAGCAACAGGACGTCTTCTACTACATCACCGTGATGAACGAAGCCTACACCCAGCCAGCCATCCCGGCCGGCGCCGAGGAAGGCATCATCAAGGGCATGTACCTGCTGGAAGAAGACACCCGCGACGCCGCGCACCACGTACAGCTGATGGGCTCCGGCACCATCCTGCGCGAAGTCCGCGAAGCCGCGAAGATCCTGCGTGAAGAGTTCAACATCGGTGCCGACGTCTGGTCCGTCACCAGCTTCAACGAACTGCGTCGCGACGGCCTGGCCGTTGAGCGCGCAAACCGCCTGAAGCCTGGTCAGAAGCCACAGCGCACCTATGTCGAAGAATGCCTGAGCGGCCGCAAAGGTCCGGTCATCGCGTCTACCGACTACATGAAGCTGTTCGCCGAACAGATCCGTCAGTGGGTTCCGAGCAAAGAGTTCAAGGTCCTGGGTACCGATGGCTACGGTCGCAGCGACAGCCGCAAGAAGCTGCGTCACTTCTTCGAAGTCGACCGTCACTTCGTCGTGCTGGCTGCCCTGGAAGCCCTGGCTGACCGTGGCGAGATCGAACCGAAGGTGGTGGCCGACGCCATCGTCAAGTTCGGCATCGACCCGGACAAGCGCAACCCACTGGACTGCTGAGGAGTATTTTTAAGTGAGCGAAATCATTCGCGTACCTGACATCGGCAGCGGTGAAGGTGAAATCATCGAGCTGTTCGTCAAGGTCGGTGACCGTATCGAAGCAGACCAGAGCCTGCTGACCCTGGAGTCCGACAAGGCTTCCATGGAGATCCCGGCGCCCAAGGCCGGCGTGATCAAGGCGCTGAAGGTCAAGCTGGGCGACCGCCTGAAAGAAGGCGACGAACTGCTGGAACTGGAAGTCGAGGGTGCCGCTGCCGCGGCCCCCGAGGCACCTGCCGCCGCTCCTGCCGCTGCCGCGCCTGCCGCCGCACCGGCCGCAGCTGCGCCAGCACCGGCGGCGGCTCCAGTTGCTCCGGCCGCTGCTGCCGTGCAAGACATCCACGTGCCGGACATCGGTTCGTCGGGCAAGGCCAAGATCATCGAAGTGCTGGTCAAGGCCGGCGACACCGTCGAAGCCGACCAGTCGCTGATCACCCTGGAGTCCGACAAGGCCTCCATGGAGATCCCGTCGCCTGCCGCTGGCGTGGTCGAAGCCGTGATCGTGAAACTGGACGACGAAGTCGGCACCGGTGACCTGATCCTGAAACTGAAAGTCGCGGGCGCTGCGCCAGCCGCTGCTGCCCCGGCACCTGCCGCCGCCGCTCCGGCTCCGGCCGCTGCCCCGGCTGCCGCACCAGCCCCTGCTGCTGCCGCACCGGCGCCAGCCGCTGCTGCTCCGGCCGCCGCGCCTGCGCCAAGCGGTGCGAAAGTCCACGCCGGTCCTGCTGTTCGCCAGCTGGCCCGCGAGTTCGGCGTCGAGCTGAGCGCCGTGTCGCCGACCGGTCCTCACGGCCGCGTGCTGAAGGAAGACGTGCAGGTCTACGTCAAGGCCATGATGCAGAAGGCCAAGGAAGCGCCTGCCGCTGGCGGCGCTACCGGTGGCGCGGGCATCCCGCCGATCCCGGTCGTCGACTTCAGCAAGTTCGGTGAAGTGGAAGAAGTGGCCCTGACCCGCCTGATGCAGGTCGGTGCCGCCAACCTGCACCGCAGCTGGCTGAATGTGCCGCACGTGACCCAGTTCGACTCCGCCGACATCACCGAGCTGGAAGCCTTCCGCGTTGCGCAGAAGGCCGTGGCCGAGAAGGCTGGCGTCAAGCTGACCGTGCTGCCGCTGCTGCTCAAGGCCTGCGCCTTCCTGCTCAAGGAACTGCCGGACTTCAACAGCTCGCTGGCGCCAAGCGGCAAGGCGATCATCCGCAAGAAATACGTGCACATCGGCTTCGCCGTGGACACCCCGGATGGCCTGCTGGTCCCTGTGATCAAGAACGTCGACCAGAAGAGCCTGCTGCAACTGGCTGCCGAAGCTGCTGCCCTGGCCGAGAAGGCCCGGACCAAGAAGCTGTCCGCGGACGACATGCAGGGTGCCTGCTTCACCATCTCCAGCCTCGGCCACATTGGCGGCACCGGCTTCACGCCGATCGTCAACGCGCCGGAAGTGGCGATCCTGGGTGTGTCCAAGGCCACCATGCAGCCGGTCTGGGATGGCAAGGCCTTCCAGCCGAAGCTGATGCTGCCGCTGTCGCTGTCCTACGATCACCGCGTGATCAACGGCGCTGCCGCCGCCCGCTTCACCAAGCGTCTGGGCGACGTGCTGGGCGACATCCGCACCATGCTGCTGTAACGAAAAGCTGTTACCTGTCTCCCTCTGCCGGGGGAGACAGGGCTTGACCCTTTCGAGCTGCCACGCTCGTACCTCAACCCCGTCATCTGGCGGGGCTTTTTTTGCCTGCAGGAAAAGGCGCCGCGACCCCTGTGGGAGCGGGTTCACCCGCGATGGCGGTAGTGGATTCACCAGTGCAATCGCGGGTAAACCCGCTCCCACAGGGTGCGTAGTGTCGGTTCGTTGGTTGAAGAAATGCGGCACCATGCCGACATAGATCAAACCAGCATCGAACCAATTGCTTGTCAGCCTCCGGCGCATGATGCAACCTTGCCCGAACGTGCATAGCAAAGTGCCAAGCCCGTGCCATCAGTCTTATTCGAGCGAGCTTCCCATGAAGAGCCAAACCGATGCCGCCAGCCGTCCGGCGGCCGAGGTAGTGACGCAGTTACCGGTGCCATCACGGCTCGGCATGCTGCGTTTCGAGCGGCTGAACGAAGCGAGCTGGGCGATGCTCTTCCTCGACCCGGGCTGCGAACGCCAGTTCGGCCTGCCGGCCGTGGAACTCTGTGCCCTGGTGGGTTCGCCCTACGCCAGCCTCATGGAGCCGGAAGCCCGCTACAAGCTGCATGACGCCATCCAGGCGCAACTGGCGGTGAGCAATCACTACGTCAGCCGCTACACCCTGCACACCGGCAACGGGCCCCTGAACCTGCTCGAACTGGGCGAGGCCTACAAGCAGCACAACCGCCAGTTGCTGCGCGGCTACCTGCTGGTGCTGGACGAGCAGGACGGCATCAGCCCCGAGCTCAGCGCCGAAGACCTGGAAACCCGCAACAGCCGCCTGCAGATCGCCCTCAAGCTGAACCAGCAGGCACAGCAGGAACAACTCGAACACCTGGAGCGCGTGCGCGCCCAGCAGGACCTGATCCTGCACCTCGCGCGGCATCGCTACAGCGCCAGCAACTCGCTGCAGGAAGCTGCCGAGCTGATCACCCGCAGCGCCTGCGACATCTACCGGATCGAATGCGCCAGCCTGTGGTACCTGGAAGGCCAGCGCCTGGAGCCGATTTCGGCGTTCTACCGCGAGACCCGCGAGTACCGGATGCCCAAGCCGATCGACGCGAGCCTGTTCCCGGACTACCTGGAAGCCCTGCACAGCAGCCGTGCGATCGACGCGCACAATGCCAGCCACGACCCGCGCACCCGCGACATCACCGAGAGCCTGCGGCCCCGCGACGTGATCGCCATGCTCGACGCCAGCATCCGCATCGATGGCCAGGTGGTCGGCGTGCTCTGCCTCGAACACGGTGGCAGCCCGCGGGCCTGGCAGGCCGACGAGATCGCCTTTGCCGGCGAGCTGGCCGACCAGTTCGCCCAGGTCATCAACAATCACAACCGTCGCGCCGCCACCAGCGCCTTGCACCTGTTCCAGCGGGCAGTAGAGCAGAGCGCCAACGCCTTCCTGCTGGTCAACCGCGACGGCGTGGTGGAGTACGTCAACCCGAGTTTCACCGCGATCACCCAGTACAGCTCCGAGGAAGTGCAGGGCCATCGCCTGTCCGAGCTGTCGGCCCTGGAAAACCTCAGCGAACTGCTGTTCGATGAGTCCAGCCTGGCCATGGGCAACAGCTGGCAGGGCGAGTTCAAGAGCCGGCGCAAGAACCTCGAACCCTACTGGGGCCAGCTGTCGATTTCCAAGGTGTACGGCGACAACCGCGAGTTGACCCACTACATCGGCATCTACGAAGACATCACCCAGACCAAGCTGGCCCAGCAGCGTATCGAGCGCCTGGCCTACACCGACAACCTGACCGGCCTGGGCAACCGCCCGGCGTTCATCCGCAACCTCGACGAGCGTTTCGCCCGCGACAGCGACACGCCGATCTGCCTGCTGCTGGTGGATATCGACAACTTCAAGCGGATCAACGACAGCCTCGGCCACCAGACCGGCGACAAGCTGCTGGTGAGCCTGGCCCGGCGCCTGCGCAACAGCCTCAGCCCGGGCGGCAGCCTGGCGCGCTTCGCCAGTAACGAATTCGCCGTGCTGCTGGACAACACCGACCTGGAAAGCGGCCAGCAGATTGCCCAGCAACTGCTCAACACGCTCGACAAGCCGATGTTCGTCGACAACCAGCTGATCAACGTCACCGGCTCCGTGGGCCTGGCCTGCGCGCCGCTGCATGGCCGCGACCCGCAGACCCTGATGAAGAACGCCGGCCTTGCCCTGCACAAGGCCAAGGCCAACGGCAAGCACCAGGTCCAGGTGTTCACCGAGGCGCTTAACGCCGAGGCCAGCTACAAGCTGTTCGTCGAGAACAACCTGCGCCGTGCCCTGGCGCAGAACGAGCTGCAGGTGTTCTACCAGCCCAAGCTGTGCCTGCGCACCGGCCGCCTGCTCGGCCTGGAAGCGCTGCTGCGCTGGAACCATCCGGAGAAGGGCATGATCCGCCCGGACCAGTTCATCAGCGTCGCCGAGGAAACCGGCCTGATCATCCCCATCGGCAAGTGGGTGGCGCGCCAGGCCTGCCGCATGAGCCAGCAACTGGCAGAAGAAGGCATGGGCAACCTGCAGGTGGCGATCAACCTGTCGCCCAAGCAGTTCTCCGATCCGGACCTGGTCGCCTCGATCGCCAACATCCTCCAGGAAGAGGCGCTGCCGCCGCACCTGCTGGAGCTGGAACTGACCGAGGGCCTGCTGCTGGAAGCCACCGAGGACACCCGTCGCCAGCTCGACCAGCTCAAGCAGTTGGGCCTGACCCTGGCCATGGACGACTTCGGCACCGGCTATTCGTCGCTGAGCTACCTGAAGAAATTCCCGATCGACATCATCAAGATCGACCGCAGCTTCATCAACGAGATCCCGGACAACCAGGACGACATGGAGATCACCTCGGCGGTGGTGGCCATGGCCCACAACCTCAAGCTCAAGGTGGTCGCCGAAGGCATCGAGACCGCCGAGCAACTGGCATTCCTGCGGCGGCACCGCTGCGACGTCGGCCAGGGCTACCTGTTCGACAAGCCGATCCCGGGTGATGAACTGGTCGACAAGCTCAAGCGCTATCCCCGCGGTCCGACGGCCTGACAGCCACGCAACACTCGGGCACACTACCGGTCTATCCCAATGATGGCATCGCTGCCGATGCCGCCTGCCTGACAAGAGGAATGGGTAATGGTCCTGCGTTCGGAGATTCTCGTGAATAAAAACGTCCTGCCTACCGCGGAACAGGCCCTGCCTGGCCGCGAAACCCCGATGCCGCTGCCGGAAAAGCATTTCGTCTTCACCGAGACGCCGCTGCTCGGTCCTTTCTTTGAAAGCGCCGTGGACTTCGCCATCTTTGGCCTGGGTTGCTTCTGGGGTGCCGAGCGGCGCTTCTGGCAGCGTGACGGCGTGGTCAGCACCGTGGTCGGCTATGCCGGCGGCATCACCCCCAACCCGACCTACGAAGAAGTCTGCTCGGGCCTGACCGGCCACACCGAAGTGGTGCTGGTGGTGTTCGACAAGGACAAGGTCAGCTACCGCGAGCTGCTGGCGATGTTCTGGGAACTGCACAACCCGACCCAGGGCATGCGCCAGGGCAACGACATCGGCACCCAGTACCGCTCGGCGATCTACTGCACCTCGCCTCAGCAGTTGCAGGAAGCCGAGGCAAGCCGCGACCAGTACCAGGCCGAGCTGGCCAAGTCCGGTTTCGGCGAGATCACCACCGAGATCGCCCAGGCGCCGACCGTGTACTTCGCCGAGGCCTATCACCAGCAGTACCTGGCGAAGAACCCCGATGGCTACTGCGGCATCGGCGGTACCGGCGTCTGCCTGCCACCCAGCCTGCAAGGCAACTGAGGAGCCACCATGGCCACACCGAGCATGACGTTGTTCCACTCGCCGCTGTCGCCCTTCGTGCGCAAGGTCCTGGTGGTGCTGCACGAGACCGGCCAGATCGATCGGGTCGCCCTGCAATCGGTCAATGTCAGCCCGGTCAGCCCGGATGCCGACCTCAACCAGGGCAATCCGGCGGGCAAGCTCCCGGCACTGCGCCTGGACGATGGCAGCGTGTTGCACGACAGCCGGGTGATCGTCGATTTCCTCGATCACCAGCATGTCGGCATGCCGCTGATTCCCCGTGAAGGTTCGGCGCGCTGGCGGCGCCTGACCCTGGCCTCGCTGGCCGACGCGATCATGGACGCGGCGGTGCTGACCCGCTACGAAACCTTCCTGCGTCCGCCGGAAAAGCGTTGGGACGAGTGGGTCGAGGCGCAGTCGGAAAAGATCCGCCGGGGCCTGGCGGACCTTGAAGACAACCATCACGCCGAAATCGCCTCGGGCTTCGACGCTGCGGCGATCGGCCTGGCCTGTGCCCTGGGCTACATCGACCTGCGCATGCCGGACTTCGGCTGGCGCGAGCGGCAGCCGAAGCTGGCGGCGTGGTATGCCGAGGTGAGTCAGCGGGACTCGATGAAGGCTACTGCTCCGGCCTGATGATGAGGAACTGTGGGAGCGGGTTCACCCGCGATTGCGTCGGTGCGTTCACTACCGTAATCGCGGATGAATCCGCTCCCACAGGGTACGTGTCCACCGCAAGCTTCCTCTCTCCACAAGACCCTGATCCCCTGAACCAACGCCTCCCCGAACTCCCGCTCCTCCCGCAACCCGCTCATGCCCGCACCTGCCCGGCCCGATACCAGTCCAGCCGCCGCGTCAGCACCATGAACACCCCGAGCAGCGCGAACAGCAGCAACGCCCCCATCAGCAACGCGTAGTCCTCGGCGCTCAGCAGCCCGTAGAGCAGCGCATACAACACCGCCAACCCCGCAGCGAAACCCAGCCCGCGCACGGCACTGCGCAGCACATGGCACAGGTAGAACCCGATCAACCCCACGCAGCCCCCCGCCGACACCAGGTACGCCATGCCGAAGCCGATATGCTCCGACAGCGACAGCAGCAACAGGTAGAACAGCGCCAGCGCCGCACCCACCAGGGCGTACTGGATCGGGTGCACGCTGAGGTCGCGCAGCACCTCGAAGAGGAAGAAGCCGGCGAAGGTCAGGGCGATGAACAGCAGCGCGTACTTGATCGCCCGCTCGCTCTTCAGGTACTGGTCCACCGGATCGACGAAGCTGACCCCGAAGGCGCGGCCCTGGAAGTCGGCGCAGCTTTCGCGAGACGCACAGCTGGCCAGGGCTTCTTCCAGGTTGGTGGAGAAGAACGAGGTCTGCCATTGGGCCTTGAAGCCCTTGCCGTCGATCTCGCGGCTGTTCGGCAGGTAGTTGCCGATAAAGCTCGGGTGCGGCCAGTTGGCGCTGAGGGTCACGCTGCTGCTGCGCCCCACCGGCAGCACGTGCAACTGGCCAGTGCCTTGCAGGTTCAGGTTGAAGGCGTAGTCCAGGCGCTGCTCGCTGCTGCGGTCGAACTCGCCGAGCAGGGCGTGCACGCCGCCGCCCAGCCAGTCCAGCTTGCTGCCGGCGACGAAATCCAGGGTCTTGCCGTTGAGCTGCAGCTGCAGGCCGTTCTGGATGCCGCGGATATCGCTGATGCCCACGGCGATGAACGGCGTGTCGAAGCGGTAGTCGTCGAGGTCGCTCTTGATCCCCCAGTTGGCCGGGATGCGGAACTGGCCGCTGATCCGGCTGCTGGCATGGAACAGCCGCGCCTCGTAGATGCCTCGGGAACGCAGCTCGGTGCTGGCGCTGCCGTCGAGAAGGAAGGTCTCCGGGAGGAAGGTGAGGAAACCGTGGTTCATGCGGGTTTCCTGGAAGCTCTTGCCGTCCTGCACCTTCCACACCCGCTCGTACTTGCTGTACGGCACCACCAGCAGTGGCCCGCTGATCTGCTGGGCATGGCTGGAGCTCTGGGCGATGTCGTCGACCACGCTGTCGCGCAGGGACTGCCGCTCGTCGATCAGGCCGCCGATCATCAGCAGCGGTATCAGCAAGGCCAGCACCAGCAGGGCGATGGTGCCGAGTTTTAGACTCAGGTTCTTGTTCATGCATAGGGCTCCGCTTGAGAAGGAGCCCAGTCTGCTGGCGCTGTGTGGAGTGGCTTGGGAGCCAATGTGGAGATTGTGTGGAGAAACTCAGCTCAAGCGACTGGCAGGCAGCCACAGGCGCACGCGCACGCCGTCTTCGACGTTGGCGATCTCCAGCGAGCCGCCGTGCAGTTGCACCACTTCCTCGACGAAGTTCAGGCCCAGGCCGGTGCTCTTGCGCCCGGTGCCGGGCCGCGGCAGCGAGTAGAAGCGCTCGCTGAGACGGCCGAGGGCGTAGTCGGGAATCGCCTCGCCCTGGTTGTACAGGCTCAGGGCCACGCGCTGCGCCTCGTGCTCCAGCTCGAACGCCAGCAGGCCGCCGGGCGGGGTGAAGTCGAGGGCGTTCTCCAGCAGGTTGCCAATGGCCTGGCGCATCAGGAACGGCTCGCAATGCAGCCGCGCCAGGGCCGGCACGCGCTGGCGCACCTGCAGCCCGGCGCTCTCGATGCGCACGCTGCGGGCCAGCAGCAGCTCGTCGATCATCGCCGCCAGCGCCACCTGCTGCTGCTCTTCCAGGCCCTGGCGCTGCTCGACCTGGGCCAGGCCCAGCAGGCGCTCGATCAACTGCTGCATGCGCGCGCTTTCGCTTTCGATATTGCCGGCGAAGCGCTGGCGCTGTTCGTCGCTCATGGGACCCTGGAGCAGTTCGCTGGCGCCGCGGATCGCCGCCAGCGGGCTTTTCAGTTCATGGGTCAGGGTGTGCACGTAGCGTTCGACGTAGTCCTTGCCTTCCAGGCGGCTGCGCATGCGTTCCACTGCCGCCGCCAGCACCGCCAGCTCGCCGCCGCGGTAATGCGGCAGGGCCACCCGCTCGCCGGCGCTGACCGCCTGGGCGTAGCGGGTCAGGCGCCGCAGCGAGCGCGCCAGCCACCACGACAGCGCCGCCCCCACCAACAGGCCCAGCACGATCAGGCCGATACCGAGGTCGATCAGGCGCCGTTCCGAGCGATCGACGTAGGGCTGCAGCGAGCGGTTGGGCTTGGCCACGGTGACCACGCCGATCACCTGGTCGCCGTCGCGGATCGGCGCGGCCACGTGCATCACCGAGGAATCCGGATCGTTCGGCTCGCTGCGGGTCGAGCGCGCGCCGTACTGGCCGCGCAGGGTCAGGTAGACGTCGTTCCAGCGCGAGTAGTCCTGGCCCAGCGCGTCGCCGCTGGAGTCGAGCAGGACGATGCCCTTGGCGTCGGTGACGTAGATGCGGTGGTTCACCTCGGTCTTGGCCAGGCCCCAGATCTGCGCGTTGGGCCGGCGCTGGCCGTAGGCCTTGAGCAGTTCGGGCAGGTCGCTCTGGGCCAGGGTGCCGGCCTTGACCTGGTCGCGGAGGATCTCGGCCAGCAGGTTGGCGGTGTCCACCAGGGTTTCTTCGGTGGACTGGCGCACCGCCGGGCGCACCTGCTCGCGCACGGTATTGAGCACGAACCAGGCGGTGAGCCCGACGAACAGGAAGTACACCAGGAAGATGCGGATGCCCAGGCGCATCAGCTGAGCGCCGGGTTGTAGCTGTAGCCCAGGCCGCGGTGGGTCTGGATCGGCTCGGCATCGGCGGCGATCCCGCGCAGCTTGGCGCGCAGGCTCTTGATATGGCTGTCGACGGTGCGCTCGTAGCCGGCATCGGCCGCCACGCCTACGGCATCCAGCAACTGCTCGCGGCTGAACACCCGTTCCGGCTGCTCCAGCAGGCATTGCAACAGGCGGAACTCGTGGCGGGTGAGGTTGAGCAACTGTTCGCGGTAGTGGATCTGCATGCGCAGGGTATCGAGGCTGAACGGCGTGCTGGCGTTCACGCTGGCAGTGGCTTGCGGCGCCATGCGCTTGAGGATGGCGCGGACCCGGGCGGCGACCTCGCGCGGGCTGAACGGCTTGACCACGTAGTCGTCGGCGCCGATCTCCAGCCCTACCACGCGGTCGATCTCGCCGTCGCGGGCGCTGAGGAACATCACCGGCACCTCGCTGAAGCGGCGCAACTGGCGGCAGGTCTCGAAGCCGCTGATATCGGGCAGGCCGATATCGAGGATCACCAGGTCCGCCGGCTGCTGGCGCTGGCGGTCCAGCGCGGCCTGGCCGAGGGTCACCCACTCGGTACTGTGGCCTTCGCCCTGGAGGGCGAAGATCAGGGTGTCGGCGATGGCGGCTTCGTCTTCAACGATGAGGATATGGGGCATGAGGGCAGCGGCAAGCGACAAGTGGAAAGCTGCAAGTGTAAGCGATCCGCCCGGGCTTGCCGCTGCGCTGTCAGCACTCCGGCTTGCCGGCGGTGAAGCGGCGGGCCGGGTTCACTGCGGCGCCGAACTCGCGCAGGGCCTTGGCGCCGATCAGCAGCGGGTAGTTGAAGTTGCTGCGGTCGGTGAGGTTGACCTCGACGGTGCGCTTGACGTCGCCCAGGCACAGCTCAAGCTCGACCACCGGGCGGTGTGCGGGATCGAGGTTCTCTTCCTCGTCTTCGTCGGCACGGCTCTTGATCTTGCTGATGCGCGCCAGCTTGTGCTCGTAGACCTTGCCGTCGGCGTCCTTGGTGGCCAGGCGGAAGCGCACCCAGTCCTCGCCGTTGCGGGTGAACTGCTCGATGTCCTTTGCCGAGAGGGAAGCGGTGAGGGCACCGGTGTCCATCTTGGCCTTGAAGGTTTCGCCGATGTCGGACACGGCAATGTATTCGTAGCGACCGTAGAGAGTGGGTTCGGCGGCCATCACGGGCAATGACAGCAGGCCGAGCAGGGCGATCAGTGGTTTCAAGGGAAAGGCTTCCTTGGACAAGACAGGGGATTAGACTGCCGTCGCGCGGTTGGTTCGGCAAGACAGGGTAGTGCACACAATGTGAAACATTTGTCTGTGACCGTATGCCAGTGGCGTTTGGTGTTCCGCAGCCGGCTGCTTAAAATGGCCGACTGTTTTCCCACGACAAGAGTGGACTTATGCGTCGCCTGCTCACCGGCAGTTTCGTCACCCTTTTGCTGTTGCTCAACACGCTGGTCCTGATCGGGCCGTTGCTGGTCTTCGCCCTGCTCAAGCTGGTCCTGCCCGGGCGTTACCGCGATTACGCATCCTGGGCGGTGATGTGGATCGCCGAGACCTGGGCCGAGATCGACAAGCTGATCTTCGCCCTGTGCATCCCCACGGTCTGGGACGTGCGCGGCAACGCCAACCTGCGGCTGGATACCTCCTACCTGTGCGTCAGCAACCACCAGACCTGGGTGGATATCCCGGCGCTGATCCAGGTGCTCAACCGCAAGATCCCGTTCTTCAAGTTCTTCCTGAAGAAGGAACTCATCTGGGTGCCGCTACTGGGCCTGGCCTGGTGGGCGCTGGATTATCCGTTCATGAAGCGCTACAGCAAGGCCTTCCTCGACAAGAACCCGCACCTGAAAGGCCAGGACCTGGCGATCACCAAGGCCGCCTGCGAGCTGTTCAAGCGCCAGCCGGTGACCGTGGTCAACTATTTGGAAGGCACCCGCTTCACCCAGGCCAAGCGCCAGGCCCAGGGCTCGCCCTACCAGCACCTGCTCAAGCCCAAGGCGGGCGGCGTGGCGTTCGTGCTGGCGGCGCTGGGCGAGCAGCTGGACGCGCTGCTGGACGTGACCATCGTCTACCCCGGCGACAAGGCGCCGGGTTTCTGGGACCTGGTCAGCGGCTCGATTCCACGGGTGATCGTCGATATCGAAGTGCGCGAGCTGGACCCGGCGCTGTGGGCTGGCGACTACGAGACCGACCCGGCGGTACGCCAGGCCGTGCAGGCCTGGGTCAACCAGCTGTGGCAGGAGAAAGACGCGCGGATCGAGCGTCTGCGCGGCGAATCAGACTGACGAGTGCGGCGTCGGGGCGAGAGGCGCGGTGACGCCGTTGCCCCAGATGCCGGCAAGGTTCTGCAGCAACGACGCGGCCACGCCCTGCTGGCCGAGGTACTGGAGGATCAGCGGGGCGAAGCGGGCGATCATGCCGTCCTGCATGCCCAGGGCGCTGAAGGCGCTGCTCAGGTCCTCGCTGTTCTTCACATTGCCGCCCAGGGCATTGCTCAGGGCCGATGACTCACCGCTCTTGCCCAGCAAATCGCCCAATCCCGCCAGCCCGCCGAGGGCGTTCTCGCCGGAGAGCATGTCCAGGCCTGGTACGGCCTTGCTCAGTTGCGCGTAGTCGCCGCTGCTCAGTTGGTTGCGCGCCAGGCCGAGCAGGGCGCCGGTGCCGCCGATGGCCTGTTCCGGGGTGATGTTCAGGTCCTTGCCCAGGGTGTTGAGCAGGTTGGCCGAGGCTTCCGGGGCCTGGATGGGGGCTTTGTCCTGCTGGCCTTGAATGGCCGAAATGGCACTGGCTGCATCGTTGAGGTTGAAGGCGAAGGCCGAACTGGCGGCCAGGGCCACCAGGGTGACCAGGGCGAAACGTTTCATGGGGAGGGACCTCGTCAGCCGTGAAAGGCAGGGAAAACGAGGTCTTGGAGTGGATTTCAGGAGCAATGTTCCCGCTACCTGATGAAACCCCTGAAGCCATACCACGCCGGCAACCCCAGCCCGAGCCAGGCCAGGGCGTCCCACCAGCCATCACCGAGCAGGGCCGCGAACAGCCCGGCCGCGCCAAGCACGCCGATCAGCAGCGGCATGCCGAAGATCTTCCAGTTCATCGGCTCGCCTCCGTGCGACGGCGCACCCACCACAGGTACAGGCCGCTCCCGAGCACAACGATGGTCAGCACATCCAGCGCCGCCCAGAGAATCTGCATCGGCCGTCCGCCGTAGTCGCCGAAATGCAGCGGCCCCGACAGGCCCATGGCGTCCATGTACCAGGGGCGCTCGCCCACGGCGGTGACCTTCAGGTTGCTCGCATCGATCAGCACCGGCGTGAGCAGGTGGGAGGTCAGGTGCGTGCTGCCCTTCATGAACACCGCATAGTGGTGCTCGCTGGAGAACCGCGTACCGGGGAAGGCGATGAAGTCCGGCTGCATGCCCGGCGCGGCTTCGGCGGCGATATCCAGCACCCGGCTGACCGGGGCCAGCTCGGTCAGCGGCGGCGCATCGCGGTACGGTGCGACCATCGCGGTCAGGCTTTCGTTGCGCCAGGCGGCGATGACCAGGTCGGACAGCGCGCTGATCACCCCGGTCACTCCCACCACCAGCGCCCAGGTCAGGGTGACGATGCCGATCAGGTTGTGCAGGTCGAGCCAGCGCAGGCGCCGCGACTTGTCGTGGCGCACCGTGGCGAAGTCCAGCCGGCGCATGAACGGCGCATACAGCACCACCCCGGAGATGATCGCCAGCACGAACAGCAGGCCCATGAAGGCCAGCAGCAGCTTGCCCGGCAGGCCGGCGAACATGTCCACGTGCAGGCGCAGCATGATCATCATGAAACCGCCGTTGGCCGAAGGCATCTCCACGGCCTCGCCGGTACGCCCGTCGAGCATGAAGGTGTGCGATGAGTTCGGCTCGGTGCCGGCGGTCGCGGCCATGATCGCGACCACGCCGTTGGCGTCGTCCTCGTCCCAGCCGAAGTACTGCATCACCTCGCCCGGGCGGTGGGCCTGGGCCTTCAGCACCAACTGCTGGAGGTCCAGCCTCGGGGTGTCGGCGGGCATCACCTTGAGCTCGGGCGCGTCGCCCAGCAGGTGGTCGATCTCGTGATGGAAGATCAGCGGCAACCCTGTCACTGCCAGGAGCAGCAGGAACAGGGTGCAGATGAGGCTGGTCCAGGTGTGTATCCCGGACCAGGTGCGGATGGTCTTGCTCTTCATCCTGGCTTAGAACTTGTAGTTCACGCTGGCCACCACGTTGCGCTCGTCACCGTAGTAGCAGTAGTAGCCGTCGCAGGTGGACAGGTAGTCCTTGTTGAACAGGTTCTTCGCATCCACGGCTACGGTCACGCCCTTCAGGCTGCTGTTGACGCGGCCCAGGTCGTAGTGAACCGAGGCGTCGTAGACGGTGTAGGAGCCGACATGACCCCAATCGGTGTTGGTGGTGTTGCCATAGGTGTCGCCCACGTAGCGCACGCCGGCACCGACGCCGAAACCGTCGAGCAGGCCGCTGCGGAAGGTGTAGTCAGCCCAGGCGGTGGCCTGGTTGCGCGGGACCTGCTTGAGGCGATTGCCTTTCTCGCCGTCGTTGCCCTTGATGATCTCGCTGTCGTTGTAGGTGTACGAGGCAACCAGCTTCAGGCTTTCAGTCACGTCGGAAGTGGCTTCCAGTTCCAGGCCGCGGTTGCGCACTTCGCCCACCTGGCGAGTGATGTTGGCTTCGGTCACCGAGAGGTTTTTCTGGGTCAGGTCGAACACGGCTGCGGTCAGCAGGGTCTTGCTGCCCGGTGGCTGGTACTTGATGCCCAGTTCGTACTGCTTGCCTTCGGTAGGCTTGAACGCACTGGTGCTGGAGACCTGGGTGCCGATGGCCGGCTGGAAGGACTCGGCGTAGGAGATGTACGGGGTGATGCCGTTGTCGAAGACGTAGCTCAACGCCGCGTTGCCGCTGAACTTCTTGTCACGCTGGGTGGTGGTGGCATCGCCCATGTTGTGGAAGGTGGTGCCGTTGTGTACCCAGTCTTCGCGACCACCGAGGGTCAGGCGCCAGTTGTCCAGGGCCATCTGGTCCTGCACGTAGAGGCCGGTTTGCTGGATCTTCTGCGTGTAGTCGTACATGTCGAAGTACTGGACATTGGAGAAGTCCTGGCCGTAGATCGGGTTATGGATGTTGCTCGACGGCACGCCGCCCGAGCCCCAGCGCCAGCGCGCATTGGAGTTGGAGCGCTGGTGGTCGAGACCTAGCAGCAGGGTGTGGCTGATCACGCCGGTCTGGAAGTCGGCCTGGAAGTTGTTGTCCACGGCGAACTGGCTGATGTCTTCCTCGACGATACCGGCGGTGCGGTTGACGGTGCCGTCGGGCAGTACCGCCTCGTCAGGGCCTGCTGGCCAGATCATGCCGCCGGCGGTAATGCCCTTGAAGTCCAGTTCGTTGCGGGTGTAACGCAGGTTCTGGCGGAACTGCCACATGTCGTTGAGACGAGTCTCGAAGGCATAGCCCAGCGCGTAGTAGGTGCGGTCGTAGGATTCCCAGTCCGGATCACCGAGGTTCTTGTGGTGGGAAATCTTGCCCGCTGCGCTGTCCAGTTTGGTGCCTTGCAGCGGCAGGAACTGACCGGTGATGCCGGTATCGTCGCGAGTGAATTGCGAGATGAAGGTCAGCTTGGTGTCGTCGTTGATGTTCCAGGTAACGCTTGGCGCCAGGTTGTAGCGCTTGTCCGGAACATGGTCGATCGGCGAGCCGCTGTCACGCACGGTACCGCTCAGGCGATAGAGGAACTGGCCCTGGTCGTCGATCTTGCCGGTGCTGTCGAAGTTGATCTGCTTGTGTTCGTTGCTGCCGGCCTGGACTTCGATTTCGTGGCTGCTCTCGGCCTGAGGGCGGCGGGTAACCATGTCCACCAGGCCGCCGGGTGGCGTCTGGCCATAGACCGAGGACGCCGGGCCGCGGAGCACGGCGACGCGGTCGAGGTTCCAGGTTTCGATCTTCGGCGTGGCGTAGTTGCCGCGTGGCAGGGGCAGGCCGTCGAGGAATTGGGTCGGCTCGAAGCCGCGCACCAGCAGCCAGTCGCTGCGCGAGTCGGAGCCGTAGCCGCTGCTCTGCACGCCGGCGGCGTAGCGCAGGGCGTCGTTGAGGTTGAGTACCGGGCGGTCTTCCATCTGCTGGCGAGTGACCACGGTCACCGAGCGCGGCAATTCGGCGATGGCGGTATCGGTCTTGCTGCCGGCGGCGGTGCGCGTGGCGGTATAACCATCCACCGCGCCCCAGGCGGTTTCATAGCTGCCAGTAGCGTTGACGTTGGTTTCCGGCAGGGCAACGCTGCTGTCCGGGGCGGCAACCAGGCTGTAGGTCCCGGCACTGCTCTGCTGCAGTTGCAGGCCAGTGCCACGCAGCGCCTGTTGCAGCGCGCCGACCGCATCGTACTGGCCGTTGACCGGCGCCGAGGTGCGACCGTTGGCCAGGGCCGGGTCGAGGGCCAGGGCGATGCCGGCCTGGCTGGCGATCTGGTTCAGGGTGCTGGCCAGGGGCGCGGCAGGCAGGTTGTAGCTGCGCGCTTCGGCGGCGATCAATGGGGTGCTGGCCAAGGGGGCGGCAATGGCGATGGCCATGGCCAGCAGGCTTGGACGCAGGAAGCTTTCGATTGAGCGGGTCATGCGGATCCTCGACGGGAATTTTGTACTGACTAGCCTCCATGCCGAGCGAGAAACGAAAAGTGATAGGGGTTAGTGAAAATATTTTTGATTTAGATTTCGGTGGTGGGCTTCAGGGCCCCATCGCGGGTAAACCCGCTCCTACAAAGATCCCCTGTAGGAGCGGGTTTACCCGCGATGGGGTCCGAAAGATCAGCGACTATTTCTCGGCGCGAGGCACCACGGTCACCCACCACGGCGTGCGCTGCTGCACCTGCACCGGCAGGGTCGGCAGCAGCGACTGCAACGCCAGGTCGGTGTTGTTCAGCGGGAAACTGCCGGTGATGCGCAGGTCGGCGACTTCCGGCGCCACCCCCAGGTAACCGCTGCGATAACGCCCCAGTTCTTCCACCAGGTCGCCCAGGCGCACGTTGTCCACCACCAGCATGCCGCGGGTCCAGGCATCGGCACCGACGCCCAGCTTGTCGATGCGGCCGAGTCGGTCATGGCTCATCAGCACTTGCTGGCCTTCGTGCAGTACCTGCTCGTCGCCGCTCTCCTGCGGCTTGGCCGCAACCGCCGACTGCAGCACGCTCAGGCGCGTGCCCTGGTCTTCCAGGCGCACCAGGAAGCGCGTACCCAGGGCGCGCATGCGGCCGTCATCGGTCACCACGACGAACGGACGGCTGTCGTTGTCCTTGTGCCCGGTCTCGATGGAAATCTCGCCGTCGTGCAGGACGATCAGGCGTTCCTTGGCGCTGAAACGGATATCTACCGCGGAGTGGGTGTTCAGGCTGATCAGCGTGCCGTCGTCGAGGCGCAGACTGCGGGTCTCTCCGGTGGCGGTGCGCTGGTCGGCAAGCCAGTAGCCGAGGCTCTGGTGCGCGTTCATCCAGCCCAGCAGGCCGGCCACCAGGGCCAGGCTGGCCAGCCCGCCACCCAGCTTGCGCACGCGCTGGCGCAGGCTTACGCGAGATTGCTGCAAGGCCTTGCGCGCGGGGCCTGCGGCCGCGGCGAAGCGTTGGTCGAGCATGCCCAGTTGCGACCAGGCGCGGGCGTGTTCTTCACTGGCGGCGTGCCAGCGCTCGAATTCGGCGCGCTCCTGAGCACTGCCGCTGCCGCAGTCGAGGCACAGCTGCCAGTTGATCGCGGCATCGAGGACCCGGGCGGATACCGGGCTGGAATTCAGGGCGCTCATGTCGGCTCGCCATACAGGGCGATGTAGCACTGGCGCATGCCTTGTGCCAGGTACTGGCGCACCCGGGGTACGGAGACGCCGAGCTGCTCGGCGATCTCGGCGTGGGTCATGCCGTCCAGGCGGTTGTGCAGAAACGCCGCGCGAGCCTTGCTCGACAGTTTGCCGAGCAGGCGGTCGATGGCCTTGAGGTCTTCGAGGATCAGATGCAGGGCTTCCGGCGACGGCTGTTCGGCCTCCGGCACCAGCAGCAGTTCTTCCAGGTAGGCCTGTTCCAGTGCGGTGCGGCGGAAGTGGTCGAACAACAGGCCCTTGGCCACGGCCAGGAGGAACGCTCGCGGCTGGCGCGGCGCTGGCAGTTCGTCGCGGCCGAGCAGGCGCACGAAGGTGTCCTGGCTCAGGTCTTCGGCGCGTTCGGCGCTGGCGAGGTTGCGGCGCAACCAGGTCAGCAGCCAGCCGCGATGATCGCGATACAGCGCGCCAACCAGCTCGTTGTGAGGGCTAGGTACCGACGACAAGGCGTTCCCCGGAAAGAAGAAAGTGTTAACTAACGAGAATTATTCGCGATTGTGTCAGGGCACGTGGCACTGTGCAATTAACGCTCATCGGATTACTCGTGGGGCTTTCCGGGAAAGGTATTACAAGCCGTGGCTGTGTTGGCGCTTGCGGCGCCAGCCGAGCAGGCGCTGTTCCAGCTGTTTCGGGCTGTCCAGCAGCTGGCGCCGGGCCTGGCTGAACAGGATCAGCGCCAGCTCGGCAGTAACCTGGGCGTCGGCACTGGCGTTGTGCCGCTCTTCCACCAGCAGGCCGAAATGGTTGACCCAGTCATCGAGCCCGGCGTCGCGCATGACCACGTCGGGGTTGAGCAGGGGCGCCAGCTCGGCCACATCCATGAACGGGTGCTGCAGCTTGTAGCCGAGGCTGTCCTTGAGGGCGCGGGCGAGCATGCGCTGGTCGAAGCCGGCGTGGAAGGCCAGCAGCGGGCTGTCGCCGATGAAGTCCATCAGGTCCAGCAGGGCTTGCGCCGGGTCGCAGCCGGCGGCGATGGCGCTGGGGGCGAGGCCGTGGATCAGCGTACTGGGGGCGAGCTTGTGGTCGTGGCGGTGCAGGGTGCGTTCGAACTGCTGGCTGAAATCGATGGCGCCGTCCTCGATCACCACGGCGCCGATGGACAGCACCTGGTCGCGGTTGAGGTTGAGGCCGCTGGTTTCCAGGTCCAGCACCACCCAGCGCTGCTGGCGCAGCGGCAGGTCGTTCCAGGTCGGCGCGGCGGCCAGCCCTTCCAGGCGCTGGCGCTGGTCTTCGGCAAGCTCGGGTTGGCTGGGACGCAGCCAGGCAAACAGACTCATAGTTGATACCGCAGGGCCAGGCTGCTTTGCAGGCGCTGGGCCTGACGCAGGGATTCACGCAGGATGCGCCGGTCGAGGTCGTTGAGGTTGTCCGGGTCGACGCGGTTGGAGTAGGGCAGGTTCTGCCGGGTCTGGATCTGATGCTGCTGCATGCGGGTCTGCTGGATGAAATGGTAGGCCTCCTCGAAGGCGCCGCCGTCCAGCGGGTCGATGACCTGCTTTTCCACCAGCTGGCGCAGGCGTTCCAGGGTGTTGTTGGCGCTGATGCCGTTGGCCAGGGCCAGCAGCCGCGCACCGTCGACGAACGGCGTCAGGCCCTGGACCTTGAGGTCGAGGGTGGCGGCCTTGTCGTTGCCGCTGCGGGTCAGGACGAACTCGCGGAAGCGCCCCACCGGTGGTTTCTGGCGCAGGGCGTTGTCCGCCATCATGCGCTGGAACAGACGATTGTCGGCGACCTGGTCGAGGATGCCCTGGCGCAGTTGCTCGCAGCTCTGGTCATCACCCCAGACCACGCGCAGGTCGAAGTAGATGCTGGAGGCCAGCAGGTTCTCCGGCGTCGCCTCGCGGATGAACGCCGAGAAGCGCCGCGCCCACTCGCTGCGGGACAGGCACAGCTCCGGGTTGCCGGCCATGATGTTGCCCTTGCACAGGCTGAAGCCGCACTGCGCCAGGCTCTGGTTGATGTGCTGCGCCAGGGGCAGCAGGCGGCCGCGGATCTCGGCGGCTTCCACCGCATCGCGGGCTTCGAAGAGGATGCCGTTGTCCTGGTCGGTGTGCAGGGTCTGTTCGCGGCGGCCTTCGCTGCCGAAGCACAGCCAGGTGAAGGGCACGCCGGGGTCGCCTTTTTCCGCGATCGCCAGCTCGATCACCCGGCACACGGTGTGGTCGTTGAGCAGGGTGATGATGTGGGTGATCTGCGTCGACGAAGCACCGTGGGCGAGCATGCGCTCCACCAGCTGGCCGATCTCGCCGCGCAGCGCCACCAGGCTGTCCAGGCGCGGTGCGCTGCGGATGGTGCGGGCCAGGTGGACCAGGTCGACGCGTTGCAGGGAAAACAGGTCGCGTTCGGAGACCACGCCGCACAGGCGCCGGTCTTCCACCAGGCAGACGTGGGCGATATGCCGCTCGGTCATGGCGATGGCGGCGTCGAAGGCGCTGGCCTGGGGCGTGAGGTAGAACGGCGAGGCGGTCATGTGCCCGGACACCGCCGAGTCGAAGTCGGTTTCGGCACGGGCCACCACCTGGCGCAGGTCGCGCAGGGTGAAGATGCCCACCGGGAAGCGCTGCTCGTCGATGATGACGATGCTGCCGACCTGGCTTTCGTCCATCAGCCGCACCGCCTCGCGCAGGCTGGTGGCCGGCGTGCACACCACCGGATGACGCATGGCCAGCTCACCGAGGCGGGTGTTCAGCGAATACTGGTTGCCCAGGGTTTCCACGGCGCGGCGCTGGACTTGCTGGTTGACCTGGTCGAGCAGGCTGCTCACCCCGCGCAGGGCGAAGTCGCGGAACACCTCGGACAGGGCGAACAGGCGGATGAACGCGGCCTTGTTCAACTGCAGGCAGAAGGTGTCCTCGCCCGCGCGGTGCTCGGTGCGGGTGGCCCGCTCGCCGAGCAGGGCGGCCAGCGGGAAGCACTCGCCACGGGTGATCTCGAAGGTGGTTTCGGTACCGCCCTTGGCCACATGGGTGCGCTCGCCGACCACACGGCCTTGCTTGACGATGAAGAAATGCTCGACGGGACCGTCGGCGGGTTTGATGATGCTGTCCCCGGCGGCATAAAAGCGCAGTTGGCACTGTTCCACCAGGTACGCCAGGTGGGCGTTCTCCATCTGGTTGAACGGCGGGAAGCGTTGCAGGAACTGCATGGTCCCCTGGATGTTCTGCATTACCGCGGTTTTACCGGCCTGGTCGAACGCGTCCATTTTGCTCATCAGCGGCACCGTCTCGGGGTCTCGTTGGGCGAAACCGATTGTTGTTATTGCCACCATGGTCGGCTGCCGAAAACTGAGTGCCCATTGGACGTAAGTCTAGGCTTTGTACGAAAAGTGCCTGCGCGACGATCAGGCTGCGTTGAAAACAGGCTCGGAATGCTCATTTGCAACCAGCAAACTCCGCTTCCTCGCCTGTTTTCGCCTTGCCTGATCGCCGCTCGGCGACTTTTCGTACAAAGCCAAGGGCGCCGACGAAATGCAGGTTGCAAGGCCCTGGATTGCGGTCTGAACTTGATTGAGCGAGCCTTTTGCGGGCTCCGGAACGATGAGATACCGATGCCTGACCACGACGACTTATTGAGTGATGCCGAGCGCGAGGCTCTTGCGCAGGTGACTGCGCCTGCCGTCCTGCCTCAGAAAGTGCTGATCGTCGATGACGACGAGGACGCCAGCGAGCTGCTGGCCCAGTACCTCCAGGCCGAGGGCATCGAAAGCGTGGCCCTGACCGACGCGCGCGAGGCGTTGCAGGCGATCCTGCGGGACCGGCGCATTGGTCTGTTGATCACGGATCTGCGGATGGAGCCGTTCGATGGCCTGGAATTGATTGGCAAGGTACGCGGCTCGGAGCGTGCGGAACTGCCGATCATTATTATTTCCGGGGATGCCGAGGTGCAGGATGCGATCACGGCCATGCATCTGAGCGTGGTGGACTTCCTGCTCAAACCGATCGAGGTGGGGAAATTGATGGAGCTGGTGCGGCGGGAGTTGGGAATCAGCTGACAACAGGCTATCGAAAGCCTTGCGCGAATCCTGTGGGAGCGGGTTTACCCGCGATTACGGTGTTGAAGTCACTGATGCAATCGCGGGTGAACCCGCTCCCACAGATACTCGCCGAACCAGGCAATGATCATTGCCTGGCCGGCCCATCACTTACAGGCCGTTACGCGCCTTGTACTCGCGACGACGACGGTGCAGCACCGGCTCGGTGTAGCCGTTCGGTTGCTTGGCACCCTCGACCACCAGCTCGACCGCCGCCTGGAAGGCGATGTTGTTGTCGAAGTCTGGAGCCAGCGGGCGGTACAGCGGGTCGTTGGCGTTCTGCTTGTCCACCACCGGCGCCATGCGCTTCAGGCTTTCCAGCACCTGGGCCTCGCTCACCACGCCATGACGCAGCCAGTTGGCCAGCAGCTGGGCGGAGATACGCAGGGTGGCGCGGTCTTCCATCAGGCCGACATCGTTGATGTCCGGCACCTTCGAGCAACCCACGCCCTGGTCGATCCAGCGCACCACGTAGCCAAGGATGCCCTGGGCGTTGTTATCCAGCTCGTTGCGGATCTCGTCGGCGGACCAGTTGGTGTCCGGCGCCAGCGGGATGGTCAGGATGTCGTCGACCGAAGCCGGCGCGCGCTTGGCCAGCTCGGCCTGGCGCTCCTGGACGTTGACCTTGTGGTAGTGCAGCACGTGCAGCGCGGCGGCAGTCGGCGACGGCACCCAGGCGGTGTTGGCACCGGCCTGCGGGTGGGCGATCTTCTGCTCCAGCATCGCCGCCATCAGGTCCGGCATGGCCCACATGCCCTTGCCGATCTGCGCGCGACCCTGCAGGCCACAGGCCAGGCCGATGTCGACGTTGGAGTTCTCGTAGGCGCCGATCCATTTCTGGGTCTTCATGGTGCCCTTGCGCACCATGGCGCCGGCTTCCATGGAGGTGTGGATCTCGTCACCGGTACGGTCGAGGAAGCCGGTGTTGATGAACACCACGCGCTCGCTGGCCGCCTTGATGCAGGCCTTGAGGTTGACCGTGGTACGGCGTTCCTCGTCCATGATCCCGACTTTCAGGGTGTTGTGCGGCAGGCCCAGCATGTCTTCGATGCGGCCGAACAGCTCGTTGGTGAACGCGGCTTCTTCCGGGCCGTGCATCTTCGGCTTGACGATGTACACCGAGCCGGTACGGGTGTTCTTGCGGGTGGTGTTGCCGTTGAGGTTGTGCATCGCCGCGAGGTTGGTGACCAGGCCGTCGAGGATGCCTTCCGGCACTTCGTTGCCGTCCTTGTCGAGGATCGCGTCGATGGTCATCAGGTGACCGACGTTGCGCACGAACAGCAGGGAGCGACCGTGCAGGGTGACGGTGCCACCGTTCGGCGCGGTGTACTCGCGGTCCGGGTTCATGGTGCGGGTGAAGGTCTGGCCGTTCTTGCTCACGCTTTCCGACAGGTCGCCCTTCATCAGGCCCAGCCAGTTGCGGTAGACCACGACCTTGTCGTCGGCGTCCACGGCAGCGACGGAGTCTTCGCAGTCCATGATGGTGGTCAGCGCGGCTTCGACCAGGATGTCCTTCACGCCGGCGGCGTCGGTCTGGCCGACCGGGGTGGTCGGGTCGATCTGGATTTCGAAGTGCAGGCCGTTGTGCTTGAGCAGGATGCCGGTCGGTTCGGAGGCCTGGCCCTGGAAGCCGATCAGTTGCGCGTCGTCACGCAGGCCGCTGTTGCTGCCGCCCTTGAGGGCCACGACCAGCTTGCCGCCGTCGATGCTGTAGCGGGTGGCGTCGACATGGGAGCCGGCGGCCAGTGGCGCGGACTCGTCGAGGAAGGCGCGGGCGAAGGCGATGACCTTGTCGCCGCGGACCTTGTTGTAGCCCTTGCCCTTCTCGGCGCCGTCGGCTTCGCTGATGGCGTCGGTGCCGTACAGCGCGTCGTACAGCGAGCCCCAGCGGGCGTTCGAGGCGTTCAGCGCGAAGCGCGCGTTCATCACCGGGACCACCAGCTGCGGGCCGGCCACGCGGGCGATCTCGTCATCGACGTTCTGGGTGGATAGCTGGAAATCCGTCGCTTCTGGCAGCAGATAACCAATTTCCTGGAGGAAGGCCTTGTAGGCCACGGCATCGTGCGCCTGGCCCTTGCGCGCCTGGTGCCAGGCATCGATCTGCGCTTGCAGGGTGTCGCGTTTGCTCAGCAGGGCTTTGTTCTTTGGAGCGAGGTCGTTGATGATCTTTTCCGCGCCTGCCCAGAACTGTTCGACGCTGACGCCGGTTCCGGGAATGGCTTCGTTGTTCACGAAGTCGAACAGGACTTTGGCGACCTGAAGGCCACCGACTTGAACGTGTTCAGTCATTGCTTGCCTCACTCTGCTCAGCTATTTCGCTTTCTATTTACGCCTTACGCGCTTCTCTAAACACGGCACCAGTGCGTGTCCTGACGGACGGCTGGATGCGGCCCGCCAGACGGGCCGGCGAGCGGTGCGCATTTTCACAGGCGCTTGGCAGACATCGGATCGGGACGTTTTGTAGTCCACGCCGCGGCATACTACATGATGCGCTGCGCATGTGAAAATCAGACTAAATACGTCGTTCTGCGACCGTTTGGTCGCATGGGGTCACGCTGGGAGGGCATATGTTCGCAAAAAACTGGTGGATTGTTCCAGATAAATCTTAAAACAGTACACGATTTGATTTTCGCCGCGCCTGCGGCAGGTTGCCGCGCCTTGCCTATACTTTCCCGACGCCCCAGCTGCCACGGGCGTTTCCACGGGTTTTCCAGCAGAGGGTCGTCCGCGTGAACCATCTTGTCCTCACCGTCATCGCCGCCGACAAGGCCGGCCAGGTCGAGCGTATCGCCCAGACCATCGCCAATCACAATGGCAACTGGCTGGAGAGCCGCATGTCGCGGATGGCCGGGCAGTTCGCCGGGATCCTGCGGGTCGCGGTGCCGGCCGAGTCCCATGACGAACTGGTCGATGCCCTGCAGGCGCTGGGCGAGAGCGGCATCCGCGTGCTGATCGCGGAAAGCGGCATCGAGCCGTCGTGCACCTGGAAGCCGATCGCCATGAGCCTGGTGGGCAACGATCGCCCCGGGATCGTTCGCGATATTACCCGTCTGCTGGCGGAACAGGGGGTCAACGTCGAGCGCCTGAGCACCGATGTGCGTCCGGCGCCGATGAGCAGCGAGCCGCTGTTCCATGCCGATGCCTTGCTGGCGGTGCCGCTGACCCTGTCGCTGGACACCCTGCAGGCACGCCTCGAAGACCTTGCCGACGACCTGATGGTGGAGCTGGAACTGCGGCCTGAGGAATAGTTATCCCCAATTCACTTATCCCGTTTTAACGGGGATCGGTCTGTGGATAAGCTGGGGAACTCCCGTGCCAGGCCAGGCACGCCGCGGCTTTCCGGCGATTGAGCAAAAAATCGCCAGAAATCAGGAGCTTGTGCACAAAGCGCGGGGATGAGGGTGTGGATAACCTTGGGAGAGGTCGCTACAGGCCACGAACGACGTGGCCTGCAGATGTTTGATCAATTATTGATCAGGCGCGTTTGCGCAGGCTCAGCCAGGCGTCGACGCTGTACAGGGCCAGGCCGGCCCAGATGAACATGAAGGCGACCAGCGTGCTGCTCGACAGGTGCTCGCCGAACAGCAGCACCGCCTGCAGCAGCACCAGGGTCGGTGCCAGGTACTGCAGGAAGCCCAGGGTGGTGTAGGGCAGGTGGCGCGCGGCAGCGTTGAAGCACACCAGCGGAACCAGGGTCACCGGGCCTGCGGCCATCAGCCAGAGCATTTCGCTGCTTTGGAAAAAGTCGGGCTGCATGCTGTGGGCTTCAGGGTGCAAAAGCAGCCAGCCCAGGGCCAGCGGTACCAGCATCCAGGTTTCCACCACCAGGCCCGGCAAGGCTGCCACCGGTGCCTGCTTGCGGATCAGGCCGTAGAAACCGAAGGTCAGCGCGAGTACCAGCGACACCCAGGGCAGGCTGCCGACCTGCCATACCTGCTGTGCCACTCCCACCACCGCGAGACCGACCGCGATCCATTGCAGGCGGCGCAAGCGCTCGCCGAGCAGGAGCATCCCCAACAGCACATTGACCAGTGGGTTGATGTAGTAGCCGAGGCTGGCTTCGAGCATGCGGCCGTTGTTCACTGACCAGACGTAGGTCAGCCAGTTGGCTGCGATCAGCACCCCGCTCAGGGCGAGGACCGCCAGGCGGCGCGGGTTTTGCCGCAGCTCGCGCCACCAGCCCGGGTGCTTCCAGACCAGCAGCAACAGCGAGCCGAACAGCGCGGACCAGAGCGCCCGGTGCACGATGATTTCCAGCGAGGGCACGCTTTGCAGCGCCTTGAAGTAGAGCGGGAAAAGACCCCAGATGATGTAGGCGGTGAGGCCGAGGATGTACCCGCGACGCGGGTTGGCGGCAGTCATTGTTATTCCTTGCTTAGCTAGCTAAATGCGCGGCTATTGTAGACAGGCGGGTTGCCGCTTCTAGAACAATTTGAGGGGTTCTTCGTCCAGCGCGGCGAGCTGTTCGCGCAACGCGAGGATCTGGTCGCCCCAATAGCGCTCCTGGCCGAACCAGGGGAAGCTGCGGGGGAATGCCGGGTCGTCCCAGCGCCGTGCCAGCCAGGCGCTGTAGTGCAGCAGGCGCAGGCCGCGCAGCGGTTCGATCAGGGCCAGCTGGCGCGGGTCGAAGTCGTGGAATTCGTTGTAGCCATCCATCAGCTCCGCCAGTTGGCCGAGGCGTTCCTCGCGGCTGCCGGCGAGCATCATCCACAGGTCCTGCACCGCCGGGCCCATGCGGCAATCGTCGAGGTCGACGAGATGGAAGACCTCGTCGCGGCACATCATGTTGCCGGGATGGCAATCGCCGTGCAGGCGGATGACCTTGTGCGGGGTGCGCGCGTAGATCGCCTCGATGCGCTTGAGCAGGTCGCGGGCGGTGGATTCGAAGGCGGGTCGCAGGCTGTGCGGGATGAAGTCACCGTCGAGCAGGGTGGCCAGGGAGGCGTGGCCGAAGTTGTCCACAGCCAGGTGTTCACGGTGTTCGAAGGGACGGCTGGCACCGACCGCGTGCAGGCGGCCGAGGAGCTGGCCGAGGCGGTAGAGCTGGTCCAGGTTGCCCGGCTCAGGGGCGCGGCCACCGCGACGGGGGAACAGGGCGAAGCGGAAGCCGGCATGTTCGAACAGGGTCTTGCCGTTGAGCAGCAGCGGGGCCACCACGGGGACTTCGCATTCGGCGAGCTCGGCGGTGAAGGCGTGTTCTTCGAGGATCGCCGCATCGCTCCAGCGACCGGGGCGGTAGAACTTGGCGATCACCGGCTCGGCGTCTTCGATGCCGACCTGGTAGACACGGTTTTCGTAGCTGTTCAGCGCCAGGACCCGGGCATCGCTGAGCAGGTCCTGGCTTTCGATGGCATCCAGGACCAGGTCGGGGGTGAGGGTGTCGAAGGGGTGGGGCATGCGCGACTCCGGCAGTGCGGCAGGGAAAAAGGGCCGCATCGATTCCGGCATGGTAACTCAGGGGCGGATCCCAGGAGAGGTCCAATTCTCAAGGCTTTCGGAGAACCTTGTGGGAGCTGGCAAGCCAGCCCCCTGTCTATAGGTCAAGCGCTATCAGGCGCCAATGATGCCGCCATCCTCCCGGGTGATCGCCATCACCGAAGACCGCGGCTTGCCATTGGGCAAGTGCTCGGGGAAGGTCGAGCCACCGGTTTCACCCGGATGCTGGATGCCGACGAACAGCGTCTTCTGGTCCGGCGCGAAGGCGATGCCGGTCACCTCGCAGGCCACCGGTCCGACCATGAAGCGACGGATCTCGCCGGTCGCCGGGTCGGCGCAGAGCATCTGGTTGTTGCCCATGCCGGCAAAATCCCCGGCGTTGCTGTAGTCGCCGTCGGTGAGGATCCACAGCCGCCCGTCCGGGTCGAAGCCGAGGCCATCGGGGCTGTTGAACATGTTCTGTGGAGTGACGTTGTCCGATCCGCCCTTCGGCGCGCCGGGGTGTACCTGCGGGTTGCCGGCGACCACGAACAGGTCCCAGTCGAATGCCATCGAGGCGGCGTCGTCGCCGGATTCGCGCCAGCGCAGGATCTGCCCGTAGACGTTCTTCTCCCGCGGGTTCGGACCGCCCACCGGCTGGCCTTCCTCGCCACGCTTGGCGTTGTTGGTCAGGGTGCAATAGACCTGGCCATCCTTGGGGCTGACCACGATCCACTCCGGCCGGTCCATGCGCGTGGCCTGGAGAAGGCTCGCGGCCAGGCGCGCGTGGATCAGTACCTGGGCCTGGTTGGCGAAGCCGGCGGCGGCATTCAGGCCATTCTTGCCGTGGCTCAGTTCCAGCCACTGGCCCTTGCCCTTCGGATGCCCGGGGTTGCCGTCGCCAGCGTCGAAGCGGGCCACATACAGGGTGCCGTGGTCCAGCAGGTTGCGGTTGGCCGTGGGGTTCTTGTGGTCGATGCGATCGCGGCTGATGAACTTGTAGATGAACTCGCCACGCTCGTCGTCGCCCATGTACACCACGGCGCGCCCGTCACGGGTTTCGCCGAGGGCGGCGTTCTCGTGCTTGAAGCGGCCGAGGGCGGTGCGCTTGATCGGCGTGGACTTCGGATCGAACGGGTCGATCTCCACCACCCAGCCATGGCGGTTCAGTTCGTTGGGGTTTTTCGCCAGGTCGAAGCGCGGATCGTGCTGGTGCCAGTTGACCTCCTTGCCCGCCACCGACGCGCCGTAGCGCTTCTGTCCGGCATCGAAGGCCTGCTGCGCATCGCTGCTGCCGAAGCAGTCGGTGAAGTTCTCTTCGCAGGTCAGGTAGGTGCCCCACGGGGTCTTGCCGTTGGCGCAGTTCTGGAAGGTGCCGAGGACCTTGCTGCCGCTGTTGTCGGCGGCGGTGCGCAGCCAGGCATCGCCGGCGGCCGGGCCGCTGAGGCGGATCGGCGTGTTGCCGTGGATGCGGCGGTTGTACTTCGAGCCCTGGACGAACTGCCACTGGCCGTTCTTGCGCTGCACCTCGATCACCGACACGCCTTCGGCGGCCTGGGCCTTGTGCACGTCTTCGGCATTGGCCGGCGCACCGCCGTGATCGAATAGGTAGCGGTAGTTGGTGTATTCGTTGTTGATCGCGATCAGCGCCCGGTTTTCATCGCCGGGGAAAGGGAACAGGCTCATGCCGTCGTTGTTGTCGCCGAACTGCATTTCCTGGGCCTTGGCCGTGCCCTTGCCGGACGGGTCGAAGGCCGGCGAGTCGGTGTGCAGCGGCTGGCCCCAGCTGATCAGCACCGAGGCTTTGTAGCCCGGCGGCAGGCTGATGCCGTCGGCGGTGGACGAGGGAATGCCGGTGAAGCCGAGCAGGCCACCATTGGCCGCGCTCACGCTGTCGGCCAGGACGCTGCGGCTCAGCAGGTTGCCACCGAGAAACAGCGCCGCACCACACAAGGCACCGGCACCGATGAAGCGGCGACGGCTGAGGCCGACCATCTGTTCGAGATCGGTCGGCTGGTTTTCTTCTAATAGGTTCATGACAGGCTTCCTGCGGTTTTGGCAGTCACCTTAATCAGCCGTTATGACGGTTTTGTGGCGAAATTCAGACAGGCGTTCCGAGAAGCACGTAGGTTGGCAGGAAGCGGACCTGTACCACATTTCCTACACCCAGCCCGTGTTCCTTCAGCCACCGCTGTTCGGCGAAGGCGCAGAGAATCTGCCCGCTGCGCAGGGTCAGGCGCAGTTCGCTGGGGCCCTGGGGATCGTCCTGCAACTCCTCGATTTCCGCGTCCAGGCTGTTGGTGCCCGGCGGCACCGGTGAGCCGGCGGTTGCCAGCTCCAGCCAGCCGGCCTTGATCAGCGCGACCACCGCGGTGCCCTGTTCCAGCTCCAGGCGGTGGGTGCTGTCGTGGGTGATCTGCGCCTCGATGCGCAGGCCGCCGGCCAGGGTCAGCTCGATGGTGTCGTTGCGCCCCTGCGGGTGGATCGCGCTGACCCGCCCGTGCAGCTGGTTGCGTGCGCTGGTGCGCAGCATCAGGCGGCCGAGCAGGTCGAGGTCGCTGCTGTCCTCGGCTTCTTCGAGGATCTGCGCCTGGAGGATCTGCAGGCGTTGATACAGGCGCAGCACCCGCCGCCCTTCATCCGACAGACGGGCGCCGCCGCCGCCGCGACCACCGGTGCTGCGTTCCACCAGCGGGCGGGCGGCCAGGTTGTTGAGTTCGTCGATGGCGTCCCACGCGGCCTTGTAGCTCATGCCGGCGGCTTTCGCGGCACGGGTGATGGAGCCTTGCTCATCAATGTGCTGCAACAGGGCGATGCGTTGCGGACGGCGGACGATGTGCTGGGTCAGGGGTGCGGGCAAGGGCATGGGTCGGTACGAAAGCTGACGATGATCGGCAGGAAAGTGCCCGCCCCTCCGCGCCAAGTCAAGCATTGCCGGGCCGTGGCGTACGCGCCAGGCAGTACACGTCGACCCGTTCGGCACCGCCGTCGCGCAACAGGCGGGACAGGGCCTGGGCGGTGGCGCCGGTGGTCAGGACGTCGTCCACCAGTGCCAGGTGGCGGCCTTCGATGGCCGCGTGATCGGTGAGCGCGAAGGCGTCCTTGAGGTTGCGGCGGCGGGCGCGGGCGTCCAGTTCCTGCTGCGCCGGGGTGTCCCGCAGGCGACTTAACAGGTGGCCGGCACAGGGGATCGCCAGTTGTGCGGCGAGCCATTCGGCCAGCATCGCCGCCTGGTTATAGCCGCGCTGGCGCAGGCGTCGCGTGGCCATGGGCACCGGCAGCAACAGGGTCGGGCGCGGCAGACCTTCGCTGAAGCGGTGTGCCAGCCAGTTGCCGAGCATCTGCGCCAGCAGCCGGCCCAGTGGCCACTGGCGCTGGTGCTTAAAGCGGGTGATCAGGGCATCGACCGGAAAACCGTAGTGCCAGGGCGCCTCGACCTGGCGAAACGCTGGCCGTCGCTGCGCACACTGACCGCACAGCAGACCGTTCATCGGCAAAGGCAGGGCGCACAGGCGGCAGCGCTCGTCGAGCCAGGGCAGTTCGCTTTCGCAGGGGACGCAAATGGGCTGGGCCTGTCCGGCGGGCTCATCGCACAGCAAGCAGGTGTGGTTAGTATTTGTACAGATGTCGACTTGTGGTTTCTTGCGTGGTTGACAGCGCATGAGGCTTCCTTAACTATGCGGGCTATCCGTGATGCGCTGCGGGCAATCCGATCCCGGCGCCAGTACAAGCCTAAACAAGGAAACGCCCATGAGCGCCAGCACAACTGCAACGCTTCGTCACGACTGGTCCCTCGCCGAAGTCAAAGCCCTGTTCCAGCAGCCGTTCAACGACCTGCTGTTCCAGGCGCAGCTGGTGCATCGCGCGCATTTCGATCCCAACCGCGTCCAGGTCTCGACCCTGCTGTCGATCAAGACCGGCGCCTGCCCGGAAGACTGCAAATACTGTCCGCAGTCCGGTCACTACAACACCGGCCTGGACAAGCAGAAGCTGATGGAAGTGCAGAAGGTGCTGGAGGAAGCCGCCCGGGCCAAGGCCATCGGTTCCACCCGCTTCTGCATGGGCGCGGCGTGGAAACACCCGTCCGCCAAGGACATGCCCTACGTGCTGGAAATGGTCAAAGGGGTCAAGGCCATGGGCCTGGAAACCTGCATGACCCTCGGCCGTCTCGACCAGGAGCAGACCCAGGCCCTGGCCGAGGCCGGCCTGGACTACTACAACCACAACCTCGACACCTCGCCGGAGTTCTACGGCAGCATCATCACCACTCGCACCTACAGCGAGCGCCTGCAGACCCTGGCCTACGTGCGTGACGCCGGGATGAAGATCTGCTCCGGCGGCATCCTCGGCATGGGCGAGTCGCTGGACGACCGCGCCGGCCTGCTGATCCAGCTGGCAAACCTGCCGGAGCACCCGGAATCGGTGCCGATCAACATGCTGGTCAAGGTTGCCGGCACGCCGCTGGAAAACGCCGAGGACGTCGATCCGTTCGATTTCATCCGCATGCTCGCGGTGGCGCGGATCCTCATGCCGCAGTCCCATGTACGCCTGTCCGCCGGTCGCGAGCAGATGAACGAGCAGATGCAGGCGCTGGCCTTCATGGCCGGGGCCAACTCGATCTTCTACGGCGAGAAGCTGCTGACCACCGCCAACCCTCAGGCAGACAAGGACATGCAGCTGTTCGCCCGCCTCGGCATCAAGCCCGAGGCTCGCGAGGAGCACGCCGACGAAGTGCACCAGGCGGCCATCGAGCAGGCGCTGATCGAGCAGAAGAGCAGCGAGCTGTTCTACAACGCGTCGGCCTGAGGTCAGCATGAGCTTCGATCTCCGTGCGCGCCTCGAACAGAGGCGCGCCGCTGACCTGTATCGCCAGCGTCCGCTGTTGCAGAGCCCGCAGGGGCCCGAGGTGGTGGTGGACGGGCAGGCGCTGCTGGCGTTCTGCAGCAACGACTACCTGGGCCTGGCCAACCATCCCGACGTGATCGCCGCCTGGCGCGCCGGTGCCGAGCGCTGGGGTGTCGGCGGTGGTGCGTCGCACCTGGTGGTCGGCCACAGCACGCCGCACCATGAGCTGGAAGAAGCCCTCGCCGAATTCACCGGACGCCCGCGGGCGCTGCTGTTCACCACCGGCTACATGGCCAACCTCGGCGCCGTCACGGCGCTGGTGGGGCAGGGCGACACGGTGCTGCAGGACCGCCTCAACCATGCCTCGCTACTGGACGCCGGCTTGCTCAGTGGCGCGCGCTTCAACCGCTACCTGCACAACGACGCCGACAGCCTAGGCAAGCGTCTGGACAAGGCCGAGGGCAATACCCTGGTGGTCACCGACGGCGTGTTCAGCATGGACGGCGATATTGCCGACCTGCCGCAACTGGTCGCGCGTGCCCGGGCCAGGGACGCCTGGGTGATGGTCGACGATGCCCATGGCTTCGGTACCCTCGGTCGCCACGGCGGCGGCGTGGCCGAACATTTCGGCCTGGGCGTGGAGGACGTGCCGGTGCTGGTCGGCACCCTGGGCAAGGCCTTCGGTACCGCCGGCGCCTTCGTCGCCGGCAGCGAAGAGCTGGTCGAAAGCCTGGTGCAGTTCGCCCGCCCCTATATCTACACAACCAGCCAGCCACCGGCGCTGGCCTGCGCCACCCTGAAAAGCCTGCAATTGCTGCGCGACGAGTATTGGCGCCGCGAGCACCTGGCGGCGTTGATCGCCCAGTTCCGGGCCGGCGCCGAGGCGATCGGCCTGGAACTGATGGACAGTTTCACGCCGATCCAGCCGATCCTCATCGGCGATGCCGGGCGCGCCGTGCAACTGTCGCGCATGCTGCGCGAGCGCGGGTTGCTGGTGACCGCGATCCGTCCGCCCACCGTGCCCGCCGGCAGCGCGCGTCTGCGCGTGACCCTGACCGCCGCGCACAGCTCCGCGCAGGTCCAGCTATTGTTGAATGCATTGGCCGAGTGCTATCCGCTGTTGGAGCCTGTCGATGCGTAACCACCTGATTCTCCTGCCGGGCTGGGGCCTGGGCTGCGCGGCGCTGGAACCGCTGGCAGCAAGTCTGCGGGCACAGGATGCCGGACTGAAAGTCGAACTCGCGCCGCTGCCGAACCTGGTCAGCGATGATCCGCAGGCCTGGCTCGACGAACTGGACCGCCGCCTGCCTCGGGACACCTGGCTCGGTGGCTGGTCGCTGGGCGGCATGCTCGCCGCCGAGCTGGCGGCGCGGCGTGGCGATCATTGCTGCGGCCTGCTGACCTTCGGCAGCAACCTCAGCTTCGTCGCCCGCGCCGATTGGCCGGACGGCATGCCCGCCGACACGTTCGAAACCTTCGTCGACGGTTGCCGCAGTCATACCGGAGTGACCCTCAAGCGCTTCAAGTCGCTGTGCAGCGAGGGCGCGCAGGAACCGCGCAGCCTGATCCGGCAACTCGGCGTCGGCGTGCCGGACACCGATCCGGTGCTGCTGGTGAAAGGCCTGGAAGTGCTGGGTCGCCTCGATACCCGCGCGGCGCTGCAAGCCTATGGCGGTCCGCAACTGCACCTGTTCGCCGGTGCCGACGAACTGGTCCCGGCCAAAGCTGCCCACGCCTTGAGCGAATGGCTGCCGGACGTCGAAGTGGGCCTGGTCGAAGGCGTGTCCCACGCCTTCATCCTCGAATACCCGCAAGAGCTGGCCGCCAGTATCAAGACCTTCCTGCATGAGAGTGGTGATGACTGATCTTTCCCAACCGGACCTGCCCGGCGCCTTGCCCGACAAGCGCCAGGTGGCCGCGTCCTTCTCCCGTGCCGCTGCCAGCTACGACAGCGTCGCCGAGCTGCAACGGGCGGTGGGCAGCCATCTGCTGGCGCAGTTGCCACAAGACCTGCAGCCGCGCTGCTGGGTCGACTTGGGCAGCGGCACCGGGCATTTCAGTCGGGCGTTGCAGGCGCACTACGGGCAAGGCCTCGGCGTCGCCGTGGATATCGCCGAAGGCATGCTACGCCATGCCCGCGAAGCCGGTGGCGCGAGTTATCACGTGGCCGGTGATGCCGAGCGCCTGCCGCTGCGCGAGGCCTGCGCCGACCTGGTGTTCTCCAGCCTCGCGGTGCAATGGTGTGCGGATTTCCGCGCAGTGCTGGGCGAAGCGCGGCGGGTCCTGCAGCCCGGCGGCGTGCTGGCGTTCTCCAGCCTGTGCGTCGGCACCCTGCACGAGCTGCGAGCGAGCTGGGAAGCGGTGGACGGCCTGGTGCATGTGAATCGCTTCCGGCGTTTCGAGGATTACCAGCGCCTGTGCGGCGAGAGTGGCCTGGATGTGCTGGGCCTGGAGGCACAACCCCATGTGTTGCACTACCCTGATGTGCGCAATCTGACCCATGAACTGAAGGCCCTGGGCGCGCACAACCTCAATCCCGGCCGACCCGCCGGGCTCACCGGACGGGCGCGGATGCAGGGACTGCTGCAGGCTTACGAGCAATTTCGCCAGCCGCAGGGCCTGCCGGCCACCTACCAGGTGGTCTACGGGGTGCTGCGCAAGCCGCTGACAGAAGGGGAGTGACATGAGCTCGGCCTATTTCATCGCCGGAACCGACACCGACGTGGGCAAGACCACCATCGCCGTCGGCTTGCTGCATGCGGCGCAGCAGGCCGGCCTCAGTACCCTCGGCGCCAAGCCGGTGGCCTCGGGCTGCGAGGTCACGCCCAAGGGCCTGCGCAATGCCGATGCGCTGGCGCTGATGGAGCAGAGTTCGCTGAAGCTGCCGTACGAGCGGATCAATCCCTATGCTTTCGAGCCGGCGATCGCCCCGCATCTGGCGGCGAGGGAGGCCGGCGTCGACCTGAGCGTGCAGAGTCTGCTCGGGCCGATGCGCGACGTGCTGGCGCAGGGCGCTGATTTCACCCTGATCGAAGGGGCGGGCGGCTGGCGCGTGCCGCTGTCGCACCAGGCCAACCTGTCGGACCTGGCGATGGCCCTGAAACTGCCGGTGATCCTGGTGGTGGGGGTGCGCCTGGGCTGTATCAACCATGCCTTGCTCAGCGCCGAGGCGATTGCCCGGGACGGCCTGCAACTAGCGGGCTGGGTGGCCAATATCGTCGATGCACGGACCTCGAGGCTGGAAGAGAACCTGGCCAGCCTGGCCGAGCGCCTGCCGGCGCCGTGCCTGGGGCGGGTGCCGAAGCTGAAGATCGCTTCGGCAGAGGCGGTGGCGGAGCATTTGCAGATCGACCTTCTGGATTGATCCAGGGTTTTGCACAGGGCTGCTAGTCCCTCTCTATTGCAGGGCCTTCTGCCATTAGTGTTTTTCAAGGGCATTTCCGGCCCGTCTCTGCTTCAATAGGCCACTGTATTGCCACTCTCTACCTTGGAGTCTTTGCCATGGAAATCTCGGGCAGTTCCGCATTCTATGCCGGCCTGGGCGCCATTCAGGCCGGACAGCAGCGTGTCGACCAGGCCGCCAGCCAGATTGCCAACAACACCGTAGAGCGCGCCGCCACCAGCCAGTCCAGCGACTTCCAGGCCGAGCGCCTGCGTGCCGTCGACCGCAGCCAGCAGATGGACATGGCCACCGCCACCGTTGAGCAGGCCTTGGGCAAGCACCAGGTCGAACTCGGTGTCAAAGTGGCCAAAGCATCGGACGAAATGCTCGGCACCCTCATCGATACCTACGCCTGAAGCGCGACGCCTCAGGCTTCATCTTTCCCCGCTAGCCTTTATTCATCAGTGCCTTGGCCATTGAGCCGGGCATTCGCCTGCGCGTTTTTCAGACATTTCTTTGCCTTCTAACACGTATGGACGATGGCAAAAGCGCCATCGGCGGGGTGCTTGACAAGCTTCGGGCTTAAACGTAAGTTTCAAACAACTGTTTGACCGAAAGCCGCCTAGAGCTGGTCGGTGTGGTCTCTCCCCTAACAAGGATTCATCAGCAGAGGTTCATCGCTATGCCTGAATACAAAGCCCCCTTGCGTGATATTCGTTTCGTCCGTGATGAACTGCTCGGCTATGAAGCGCACTATCAGAGCCTGCCGGGTTGCCAGGACGCCACCCCGGACATGGTCGACGCCATCCTCGAAGAGGGCGCGAAGTTCTGTGAACAGGTACTGGCCCCGCTGAACCGTGTCGGTGACCTGGAAGGCTGCACCTGGAGCGAGTCGGGCGTGAAGACTCCGACCGGCTTCAAGGAAGCCTACAAGCAGTTCGTCGAAGGCGGCTGGCCGAGCCTGGCCCATGACGTCGACCACGGCGGCCAGGGCCTGCCGGAGTCGCTGGGCCTGGCCATCAGCGAGATGGTCGGCGAGTCCAACTGGTCCTGGGGCATGTACCCTGGCCTGTCCCACGGCGCGATGAACACCCTGTCCGCCCACGGCACCGCCGAGCAGCAGCACACCTACCTGACCAAGCTGGTTTCCGGCGAGTGGACCGGCACCATGTGCCTGACCGAGCCGCACTGCGGTACCGACCTGGGCATGCTGCGCACCAAGGCCGAGCCCCAGGCCGACGGTTCCTACAAAATCACCGGCACCAAGATCTTCATCTCCGCCGGTGAACACGACATGGCCGACAACATCGTCCATATCGTCCTGGCCCGCCTGCCCGACGCACCGGCCGGCACCAAGGGCATTTCCCTGTTCATCGTGCCGAAGTTCCACGTCAACGCCGAAGGAGGCGTGGGCGAGCGCAACGCGGTGACCTGTGGCTCCCTGGAACACAAGATGGGCATCCACGGCAACGCCACCTGCGTGATGAACTTCGACGCGGCCACCGGCTACCTGATCGGCCCGGCCAACAAAGGCCTGAACTGCATGTTCACCTTCATGAACACCGCTCGCCTGGGTACCGCGCTGCAAGGCCTGGCCCATGCCGAAGTGGCGTTCCAGGGTGGCCTGAAATACGCCCGCGACCGCCTGCAGATGCGTTCCCTGACAGGTCCCAAGGCACCGGACAAGGCCGCTGACCCGATCATCGTCCACCCGGACGTGCGTCGCATGCTGCTGACCATGAAGGCCTTCGCCGAAGGCAACCGCGCCATGGTGTACTTCACCGCCAAGCAGGTGGACATCGTCAAGTACAGCCAGGACGAGGAAGAGAAGAAGAAGGCCGACGCACTGCTGGCCTTCATGACTCCGATCGCCAAGGCGTTCATGACCGAAGTCGGCTTCGAAGCCGCCAACCACGGCGTGCAGATCTACGGTGGCCACGGCTTCATCGCCGAGTGGGGCATGGAGCAGAACGTGCGCGACAGCCGTATCTCCATGCTGTACGAAGGCACCACCGGCATCCAGGCCCTCGACCTGCTGGGTCGCAAGGTGCTGATGACCCAGGGCGAAGCGCTGAAGGGTTTCACCAAGATCGTGCACAAGTTCTGCCAGGCCCAGGAAGGCAACGAAGCCGTCAAGGAGTTCGTCGAGCCGCTGGCCGCGATCAACAAGGAGTGGGGCGAACTGACCATGAAGGTCGGCATGGCCGCCATGAAGGACCGCGAGGAAGTGGGTGCCGCTTCGGTGGACTACCTGATGTACTCCGGCTACGCCTGCCTGGCCTACTTCTGGGCCGACATCGCCCGCCTGGCCGCCGAGAAACTGGCTGCCGGCACCAGCGAGGAAGCCTTCTACACCGCCAAGCTGCAGACCGCGCGCTTCTACTTCCAGCGCATCCTGCCGCGTACCCGCACCCATGTGGCGACCATGCTGTCCGGTGCGAACAACCTGATGGAGATGGACGAAGAGCATTTCGGCCTGTCGTACTGAGTCATCTGCTGCACTGAAAAACGCCTGCCCTTACCGGCAGGCGTTTTTTTTTCGCCCTGCGAAAGCCTTGAGGGCCTTGGCGATACATCCCTGAATTGATCCAGCAAATGAGCTTCAAGCTCCAGTCCCTTGGTGCCGTTAAATAAATTGGCGCCAAAAATTTATCTATTCATGTGCATTGCCGATACAGTGAAGGCACAATGCCATTGTCGATCTGCTGGATCGGAGAGCTCTCTTGTTTCGTTTTTCCGCTGTAAGACCAAGTCACTTCCTGCCGAGCCTGTTCCTCCTGCTCTCGGGGCTGGCGGCCGCCTATGTGCGCGACCTGTCGGTGTTCTTCACTTCTCTGTTCAACGTCCTGCCGACCCTGGTGCTGCTGCTGGGCGGCGCCTACTGCGCGGTGTACCGGCGGCAGCGCGAGCTGTTCCTGATGATCACCGTGTACATCGCCTACTACCTGCTCGATACCCAGACCGATTACTTCCGCGACCACGGTCGTGTGCGGGAAGACGCCGCGGTGGTGTTCCACCTTGTCTGCCTGCTGCTGCCGATGCTGTTCGCCCTGTTCGGCGCCTGGCAGGAGCGCACCCACCTGTTCCAGGACATGGTGGCGCGCTTCGCCGTGCTGCTGGCGGTGGGCAGCGTCGCCCTGGGCATGGAGCAAAGCTATCCGCAGGCCCTGCTGGCCTGGCTGGTGGAGATCCGCTGGCCAGCGCTGCATGGCTCGTGGATGAGCCTGATCCAGATGTCCTACCCGGTGTTCTTCCTCGCCTTCGTCGTCGCCGTCGTCCAGTACCTGCGCGAGCCGCGTCCGCTGCACGCGGCGCAGGTCACCGGCGTGATCGGCATCTTCTGGATGCTGCCGCAAACCTTCATCCTGCCTTTCACCCTGAACATCATGTGCAGCCAGGTGATGTTGATGATCGCCGCGGCGGTTTCCCACGAGGCCTACCAGATGGCCTTCCGCGACGAGCTCACCGGCCTGCCGGGGCGCCGCGCGCTGAACGAGCGCATGCAGCGCCTGGGGCGCAACTACGTGCTGGCGATGACCGACGTCGACCACTTCAAGAAATTCAACGACACCCACGGCCACGATGTCGGCGACCAGGTGCTGCGCCTGGTGGCCAGCAAGCTGTCCAAGGTCACCGGCGGCGGGCGTGCCTACCGCTACGGCGGCGAGGAATTCGCCCTGGTATTCGCTGGCAAGACCATGGAAGAGTGCATTCCGCATCTGGAGGCGGTGCGCGAGATGATTGCCAACTACGCTATCCAGCTGCGCAATCAGGAGAACCGTCCGCAGGATGACCAGCAAGGTCGCCAGCGACGCGGCTCGGCAGGAGGCGGCAGCGTGTCGGTGACCGTCAGCATCGGTGCCTGCGAGCGCCAGCCCGAGCAGCGGACTCCCGATGAAGTGCTGAAAGCCGCGGACCAGGCGCTGTACGCGGCCAAGGGCGCGGGGCGTAACTGCGTGATGGCGCATGGGCAGAAGGAGAAGCGAGGCGCACTGCGCGTGGCGTGACCGAAACTGACTTGTCAGTCTCTAGATGACCCTATGTGTCGCAAAAGTTGTTCAGTTACACTCCGAGACCTTAGTACCGGTCCTGCAAGGGACTGCCCACGACTCAAGGTGTGAGAGGTTGCCATGGCTGACTACAAAGCGCCGCTGCGCGATATGCGCTTCGTCCTCAACGAAGTCTTCGAAGTCTCGAAACTCTGGGCAGCTCTGCCCGGGCTGGCCGAGGCGGTGGACGAAGACACCGCCATGGCGGTGCTGGAAGAAGCCGGCAAGGTCACCGGCAAGACCATCGCCCCGCTGAGCCGCGCCGCCGACGAGGAAGGCTGCCACTGGGACAACGGCACCGTACGCACCCCGGCCGGTTTCATCGAGGCCTACCAGACCTACGCCGAAGGCGGCTGGGTCGGTGTCGGTGGCGACCCGGTGTACGGCGGCATGGGCATGCCCAAGGTGATCTCGGCCCAGGTCGAGGAAATGGTCAACTCGTCGAGCCTGGCCTTCGGCCTGTACCCGATGCTGACCGCCGGTGCCTGCCTGTCGATCAACGCCCACGCCAGCGACGAGCTCAAGGAAAAATACCTGCCGAACATGTACGCCGGTGTCTGGGCCGGCTCCATGTGCCTGACCGAGCCCCATGCCGGTACCGACCTGGGCATCATCCGCACCCGTGCCGAGCCTCAGGCCGACGGCAGCTACAAGGTCAGCGGGACCAAGATCTTCATCACCGGCGGTGAACACGACCTCACCGAGAACATCATCCACCTGGTGCTGGCCAAGCTGCCGGACGCACCGGCCGGGCCGAAGGGCATCTCGCTGTTCCTGGTGCCGAAGATCCTGGTCAATGCCGACGGCAGCCTCGGTGCCCGCAACCCGGCTACCTGCGGCTCGATCGAGCACAAGATGGGCATCCAGGCCTCCGCCACCTGCGTGATGAACTTCGACGAAGCCACCGGCTACCTGGTCGGCGAGGCGAACAAGGGCCTCGCGGCCATGTTCACCATGATGAACTACGAGCGCCTGGGCGTCGGCATCCAGGGCCTGGCCTCGGCCGAACGCTCCTACCAGAACGCCGTCGAGTACGCCCGTGACCGCCTGCAGAGCCGTGCGCCGACCGGCCCGCAGGCCAAGGACAAGGTTGCCGACCCGATCATCGTCCACCCGGACGTGCGGCGCATGCTGCTGACCATGAAGGCGCTGAACGAAGGCGGTCGCGCTTTCTCCACCTACGTGGCGATGCAACTGGACACCGCCAAGTACAGTGAAGACGCCACCACCCGCAAGCGCGGGGAAGACCTGGTGGCGCTGCTGACCCCGGTAGCCAAGGCCTTCCTCACCGACCTCGGCCTGGAAGCCGCGGTGCATGGCCAGCAGGTCTTCGGTGGCCACGGCTACATCCGCGAATGGGGCCAGGAGCAACTGGTGCGTGACGTGCGCATCACCCAGATCTACGAGGGTACCAACGGCATCCAGGCCCTGGACCTGATGGGACGCAAGATCGTCGGCAGCGGCGGTGCGCTGTACAAGCTGTTCGCCGACGAGATTCGCCATTTCACCGCCACCGCCGGCAGCGAACTGGGCGAGTTCGTCAAGCCGCTGAACGCAGCCCTGGACGACCTGGACAGCCTGACCGCCTGGGTCCTCGACCGCGCCAAGGGCAACCCCAACGAGATCGGCGCCGCGTCGGTCGAGTACCTGCACGCCTTCGGCTATACCGCCTACGCCTACATGTGGGCGCTGATGGCCCGCACCGCGCTGCAGAAGCAGGGCGAGGACAGCTTCTACGCCAGCAAGCTGGGCACTGCGCGCTTCTACTTCGCCCGCCTGTTGCCGCGCCTGCAGTCGTTGTGCGCCTCGGTGAAAGCCGGCAGCGAATCCCTGTATCTCCTGGATGCGGAGCAGTTCTGAAGTAATTGCGTCATGTAAGCATTTGCTTACATGACGTGGTGACTTTTAGCCTCTTTCCCAAGATTGGATCCACAGTTAATCTTTCTCACATGGACGAAGCGCAGGACGCGCAAAGTACATCACAAGGACGGAACGAAAGGAGACCTGCCCGGGACGGTGGGACGAAAGGGAAGTCAAAGGGAAACAGTCTGTAAAGCCCCGCTTCGGCGGGGTTTTCTTTTGCCCGGTTTTTTTATCCGAGCACATCCAGGGGCGATACGCCCATCTGTCGCGGATCGATCTCCTCCTCCAGCAACGTGCGCAGCAGCTCAACCGACGCCTGCTGGCGCTGTGCATCGCGAAACACCAGGCCGACCTTCAGCGGCACTCGCGGCTCGCTCAGCGGTTTCCATAACAGTTCCGGATCTTCCGAGGCCTCCTGCGCCCGGCCTGGCAGCACCGTGGCCAGCGAGGTATGCGGCAGGCTGTCGAGAATCCCGCCCATGTTGTTCATCTCCGCCTGCACCTGCGGTCGCCGGCCGAGGTTGGCCAACTGGCCCTGCCAGATCTGCCGCACCTGGAATTCCTCGCCGAGCAGGATCATCGGCAACTCGGCGGCCTGCTTCAGCGAGACCTTCTTGAACTCGCGCAGCGGGTGGGTGCGGGGAATCACCACCTGCAACTCGTCTTCGTACAGCAACAGACCGTGCAACCCCGGCTGGCGCGGCGGCAGGTAGCTGATGCCGATGTCCAGGCTGCCGTTGAGCAGGCGCCGTTCGATCTCCAGTCCCGACAGTTCGTAGATCTGCACCACCAGGTGCGGCTGCGCCTTGCGCACCCGGTCCAGCAGTTGCGGCACCAGGCTCGGCCGCACCGTCTGCAGCACGCCGATGGCCAGGGTGCGCAGGGCCTGGCCCTTGAAGTTGCGCAGGGCCTCGCGGGCGCGCTGCATGCCGTCGAGCAGGGGCAGGGCGTGGTTGTACAGGGTGTGCGCGGCCAGGGTCGGCAGCAGACGCTTGTTGCCCCGTTCGAACAGGCTGACGTCGAGGCTGTGTTCCAGCTGGCGGATCTGCTGCGACAGGGCCGGCTGGGACAGGGACAGGCGTTCGGCGGCGCGGCCGACATGGCCTTCTTCATACACCGCGACGAAATAACGCAGTTGGCGGAAATCCATAAGACTTACTTATCGAAAATGCTCGAAAAACGAAATGGCCCCAAGGCCTGGTCGCGCCTACTCTACGCCCGTATTCACAAGGTTTACAGGCCCCGAGGGCGCGATGAACACCGTACATGTGGATGGCGTTTACATAGGCAAGGCTAAAAATCTCGGTTATGGGCTCATGACCGATATCGACAAGGAAGAGGTTGCACGGCGGCTCTGGTTATGGCCGCAGGGGCTGGGAAGCGACGAACACGGCGACCCACGTTTCCATACCGGCCCGGAACGGGCCCTGCACCACTATCCGGCCGAGCACTACGCCTGGTGGCGGAAACGTTATCCACAGATCGCCTGGCAGGCCCCGGCGTTCGGCGAAAACCTGTCGACCCATGGCATCGACGAACACGACGTGTGCCTGGGCGACCTGTTCCGCTGGGGCGGCGCGCTGCTGCAGATCAGCCAGCCGCGTTCGCCGTGCTATCGCCTCAGCCACCGCTGGGGGCTGCAGAACCTGCCGCAGGACGCCCAGGACAGCGGGCGTTGCGGCTGGTTCTACCGCGTCCTGAAACCGGGCTTCGTCAGCGCCGACGAGCCATTTGAACTGATACAGCGCAGCTATCCGGGCCTCACCGTGGCCTGGGCGCTGCACGCTTTTTACCGTGAACCTCTGGAGCATGTGGGTTTGAAGAAACTGGTGGATTGTCCGGCCCTGTCGTCACGCTGGCGCGATATCGCGATCAAGCGCCTGCGCACTGGCCGGATCGAGGACTGGAGCGCCCGCCTGCTCGGCCTGCCGCTGGAAGGACTGCGCGCATGAACCTGTTCAACCTGCGGCGTCAGGCGGCCCCGGTGATCGACGAGGCGCCGCTGGCGGCCGATCCCGTCGATCCGCTTTCCCGGGAGCACCTGATGCCCGCCATCCAGCGTGCCGAGCAAGTCTTCGTGCGTGGCCAGGGTTCCTGGCTGTGGGACAGCGAAGGCCGGGCTTTCCTCGACTTCACCCAGGGCAATGCGGTCAACAGCCTCGGCCACAGCCCCAAGGCGCTGGTCGAAGCCCTGAGCGGACAGGCGCAGGCGCTGATCAACTCGGGCGCGGGATTTCACAATCGCGGCCACCTGAAGCTGGTCAACCTGTTGTGCCGCAGCACCGGCAGTGACCAGGCCTACCTGCTCAACAGCGGGGCCGAAGCCTGCGAAGGCGCGATCAAGCTGGCGCGCAAATGGGGCCAACTGCATCGCAATGGCGCCTACCACATCATCAGCGCCAGCCAGGGCAGCCATGGTCGCAGCCTCGGTGCCTTGTCGGCCTCCGACCCGCCGCCGTGCAACCGCTGCGAGCCTGGCCTGCCGGGCTTCAGCAAAGTGCCGTTCAACGATCTGGCGGCGCTGCATGCCGCGGTGGACTCGCGCACCGTGGCGATCATGCTCGAACCCATCCAGGGCGAAGCGGGGGTGATCCCGGCGACCCGGCATTACCTCAAGGGCGTCGAGCGCCTGTGCCGCGAGCTGGGCATCCTGCTGATCCTCGATGAGGTGCAGACCGGCGTGGGCCGCTGCGGCGCCCTGCTGGCGGAGGAAACCTACGGCGTGCGCGCCGATATCCTCACCCTCGGCAAGGGCCTGGGCGGCGGCGTGCCGATTGCCGCGCTGCTGGCCCGGGGCACGGCCTGCTGTGCCGAGGTTGGCGAGCTGGAAGGCAGCCACCATGGCAACGCGTTGATGAGCGCCGCCGGCCTGGCGGTGCTGGAGACCGTGCTGGAAAAGGGCTTCTTCGACCAGGTCCGCGATGCCGGCTGGCACCTGCGCGACGGACTCAGCCGCCTGGCCGGGCGCTATGGCCTGGGCGAGGTGCGCGGCCAGGGCCTGCTCTGGGGCCTGGAGCTGCCCGAACCGCTGGCGGCCGAGGTGGTCAAGGCCGCGTTGCAGGAAGGCCTGCTGCTCAATGCGCCACGGCCTGATGTGTTGCGCTTCTCGCCGGCGCTGACCATCAGCCACGGCAATATCGACGAAATGCTCCTGCGTCTGGCTCGGGCCTTTGCCCGGGTACACACCGCGCAACTGAGCCGGCCACGCCGCTCGTAACGAATCAAACGAACCGTCTCGCGTGTCTGCGCGTCGCCCTGGACCTGTTGTTTTTGGTCCGGGGCGTTTTTTTGTTTGACGATGACTCCAGCCCGGTACTTCGCTGGACTGCGCCGTAGCTCGATGAAGCAGGTTTATCAAGGACTTACGCGCGTCCATCATATGCCGGTGCTTTCTGAAACTTGACCCGGTTTTCCCTCGCGCCGCTCCTATCTGGCTCTTGGAATTCGGGTCGTTCCAAGGAGTCATCATGGCGAAGATCAAGCTCACCAAGACCGCCGTAGAGTCGGCGCAACCCCAGGCCAAGGACATCGAACTACGGGATACCGTGGTGCCGGGTTTCCTCTGCAAGATTACCCCGAAGGGCCGTCGGGTGTTCATGCTCCAGTACCGCACGAACTCCGGGCAGCCCCGCAAGCCCTCGCTGGGCCTGTTCGGGGAACTGACCGTGGAGCAGGCCCGCGTCATGGCGCAGGACTGGCTGGCCGAGGTTCGCCGAGGCGGCGACCCCGGCGGCGCCAAGGCCGAGGCGCGCAAGGCGCCCACGGTCGAAGCGCTGTGCAAGAAGTTCATGGAGGACTACTCCAAGAAGCGCAACAAGCCGAGCACGCAGCGCGGCTATCAGGCCGTCATCGACCGCTGCATCGTCCCGCTGATCGGCCGCAAGAAGGTGCAGGACGTGAAGCGGCCCGACATTGCCGGGCTGATGGAGAAACTGGCCTACAAGCCCGCCGAGGCGAACAACGCCTTCGGCGTGCTGCGCAAGATGTTCAACCTGGCCGAAGTGTGGGGCTACCGCCCGGACGGCACGAACCCGTGCCGCCACGTCCCGATGTACCCGCCCGGCGAGGAAACCCGGCTCATCGTGGACGACGAACTGGCGCTGATCTTCCGCCAGTTGGAGAAGCTGGAGGCGGAAGGACTGGAGAACTACGTCATCCCGCTGGCGATTCGCCTGCAATTCGAGTTCGCCGGCCGCCGCTCCGAAATCTGCATGCTTGAATGGGATTGGGTCGATCTGGAGAACCGGCGCGTGGTCTGGCCCGACAGCAAGACCGGCGGCCTCTCCAAGCCCATGAGCGCGGAAGCCTATCGACTGTTCTCGACGGCACCGCGCCGAGAAGGTTGCCCCTACGTCCTGCCTTCGCCCAACGACCCGACCAAGCACCTGACCTTTGGCGAGCACTATGGCGGATGGTGCCGGGTGCTCAAGGCAGCCGGCGTCCCACACGTCGGCACGCACGGCATCCGCCACCGCTCCACGACCGACATTGCCAATTCGGGAGTGCCGACCAAGGTAGGCATGAAGCTGACGGGCCACAAGACCGTGGCGATGTTCATGCACTACGTCCACACCGAGGACAAGCCGGTGCGGGATGCTGCCGAACTGGTGGCGAGTCGGCGGCAGGCCATCACGGGCGCGCGGCGCCCTGCGGAGGCCACGGCATGAGCAAGAGGACGCTTTCGGTGGCGCCCCCCGCTGCCTTGGCGGCCGACTATCCCCGTTCCGCAATTTCCGAGACAGTGTCTGGGAAATTCGGCCTCGCCGAGCTGGCCAAGGTCTTCACGCTGCCGTGGTCGGCCTATGCGCTGCTGATTTCGGTCAAGGATGCCCGCGGATCGGTGGCCGGCATCCCGTCCAGTCGGCTCCGATTGTCGTGCCGGCGTCACGACAATCGGGCGGGCCATCCCTTCTATCTAGGTGCTACACCGGAGACTGGAAAAGTATGCCCGTTTCGGGTATAGTTTGGAGGTCGAAATGACGGTCATCCTCAAGCGCAAGGACTTTGCACGCTGGCAGTCGGGCGAGAAGCTGTCCGATGCCGCGTTGTGCAAGGCGGTTCAGGAGATGGAAAGCGGTCTGATCGACGCGGACTTGGGCGGCTCCCTCTACAAGAAGCGGGTGGCCCGCCCCGGTGGTGGTAAAAGCGGCGGCTACCGCACACTGGTATCGGCCAGGATCGGCAGCCGCTACGTGTTCCTGCATGGGTTCCCGAAGAACGACAAGGCGAACATCACGCAGGACGAGAAGAAGGCGCTGCAATTCGCCGGCAAAGCGTTCTTGCAACTGTCCGGGGAAACGTTATCGAAGGCGTTGCAGTCGGGCGTGTTATTGGAGGTGCATTGTGAGCAAGATCATTGAATCCCTGCGTGACGACCTGGCCACGCTTCATGAAGTGGGTGCGATCAGCAAGGTGACGATGCGCGAGTTCGACGCGATCTGCCCGCCGCCAGTGCGGGAGTTTGGCGCCGAGGACATTAGGCGCCTACGGGAGACGCTGAAATTCAGCCAGCCGGTGTTCGCGCATCACCTGCACACCTCGGCCTCGACCGTGCGCAAGTGGGAGCAAGGTGAAACCCGACCCGCTGGCCCGGCGCTGAAGCTGCTCAACATCATCGCCGACAAGGGGCTCCGGGCGATCCTTTGATTGATCTGCGTTTTCTGCCATAACCACCTAATTTCAGTTACGATCTTTTACGCTATCAAAACGTCGATGGAGGTGACAGATGGCAGAGAAAAGGAACGTGTTTATCAGCCATGTCCATAAGGACGATCATGGGCTCCAAAAGCTCAAAGATCTGCTGGCTCCGAAAGGGATGGATGTAAGGGACTCCTCCATCCATACAGGAAAGTTCAACAACGCCACGGATGAGCATTACATCAAGACGCAGATTCTGGCCCCAGCGATAAACTGGGCGGGCGTATTTATTTGCTACGTCTCACCCCAGACGAAAGATAGCGACTGGGTGACCTGGGAAATCGAATATGCAGCCAAGCAAGGCAAACGTATTGTTGGCATCTGGGAGCATGGTGAGAAGGAATGCGACATTCCTGAGGCACTGAAAGAATACGCCGATGCCTTGGTCGGCTGGAATGGTGACTCAATCATTGATGCGATCAACGGAAAAGATACATGGGAAAAACCCGACGGTGGCGCCTGTGATCCGGTTCCTCTGAAAAGGCATCCCTGCTGATGGCACGTGTCCACTCCTACGTGGTGCGGTACGACAGTGGTTTCGCACCCAATCCCTTTTACGAATACTGCACGCTTGCAACCTGCAAGCCAAATATCCGCAAGGGCGCTGACATCGGTGATTGGGTGGTAGGCAGTGGCAGCAATGATCGAAGTGTTCGGCGAGGCGGGTATCTGGTTTATGCGATGCAAGTCACCGAAACGATGACATTTGATGAATATGGGGCAGATCCACGGTTTGAATCTAAAAAGCCCTATCGCAACGGTAGTCGGAAGCAAAGTTGCGGGGACAATATCTACTTCAGAGCCGCACCAGCGGCCGTCTGGCAGCAACGAGATTCCTTTCACTCTCGCCCCGATGGTTCACTTAATCCTGATCACGTCACTCGCGACACGGGTGTAAACAGGGTTCTCATCAGCAATGACTTCGTGTACTTCGGAGGAGAGGGGCCGGAGTTCCCGGAAGAGCTAAAAGACCAGCAAGGCCGGTCTCTATGCAAAACAGGAATAGGTCTAACTACTTTTGACGATCCAAAACTGATTGCGAACCTAGAGCAATGGGTTCGTAGCTTTGGGCTGAATGGATATCAGGGCGCTCCATTCGAATGGCTGACGCTTCGGAGGTAACCGATGCACAAGGAAGGTTCTCTGCTGCTTTCGGACTACGCTTCGGAAATTGCAGCTACGGATGTACTCAGTCCAACCGATTTCAATCCTGTCCTTCAAGGGCTTTATGGGGAAGTCGGTGGAATAATGTCTACTGTCAAAAAACATGTCCGGGAAAAATCTGCGTACCCTGGTTTCAGAAGGGCGGCGGAAGAAGAATTCGGTGATACGCTTTGGTATTTGGCTGCGATCTGCCGGCGCATGCAAGCTCCACTTGAAGATATCTTTGCCGAGGCGGCGAATCACGGGAACTTCAAGAACATAGGGGCAGCAAGCGACATAGCCGAAGGTGCATTCGCTTACATCGCCATGCCTGTGGCGGCCCCTGCGTCGTTGGACATTACCTTGGTACGCTTGGGGCAGGCGGCCGCAGCTCTGCTGGGAAGTGGGCCTGCGCGCAATGACGTGGTCACCTTCGCGCGAGCCTATCTCGATGCAATCCATGCCGCAGAGTTGGCGTTCTCGGACGTAGCGCGGGGGAACCTCCGGAAAGCTAGGGGTGCATTCTTGGAGCCACAGGCGGTTGACCTGATTGGCCTTGATTTCGATAGCGAGTTTGGAATAGAAGAGCAGCTCCCTAGAGAGTTCAAGATCCGAGTCAATCAACGCGGTAGCGGCAAAAGCTATCTCCAATGGAATGGCGTATTCATAGGTGATCCCCTGACCGACAACATCGCTGACCGAGATGGCTACCGATTTCATGATGTTTTCCATTTTGCATATGCAGCCATCTTGCATTGGTCACCTGTAATACGGGCATTGATCAAGCACAAGCGAAAGAGCCAGTCCAAATATGATGAAGAGCAAGACAGCGGCCGGGCAATCGTCGTTGAGGAAGGGCTTACGGCATGGATTTTCTCTAGAGCCAAGGAATTAAACTATTTTGAGAATCAAGAAAAGGTTTCCCTTGGGATTCTCAAAACCATTGAAGAGTTTGTGAGTGGCTATGAGGTTGAGAAGTGCCCGCTAAAGCTTTGGGAAAAAGCCATCATGGACGGATATTCCGTATTCCGTCAAATCAAGAAAAATCAAGGCGGCTGGATCATCGGCAACCGAAAAGAACGCACCCTACAATATATGCCGCTTGAGTCTTAAGAATGAAAATCCACCCCTTTGTTGAATCAGTTTCCTCGCTGCAATTTGAGGACTGCTTCAATCCTTATTCTGATCGCTGTGAAGTTCATGATCGTCGAGACGCGCCCCGCCGCCGCGCCGCCGCACTTTCCGCATTATTGCGTCGCGCTTCAGAGGAGCCTGTAGATGCGATTTGGATCGGTCGAGATTTGGGGTATCGCGGAGGCCGCCGAACTGGGTTGGCCCTGACTGACGATGTTCACATGAGCCAACATGCCAAACGTTGGAATGTCGATCTGGCTCCAGAACGGCCCACAGTCGGCAATGCCGTAGCCGAGCGAACCGCTGCGGTTATATGGGGAATGCTAGAGCACATTGATGCTCGCATCTTTCTCTGGAATGTTTTCCCACTTCACCCTCATGAATCAGGGGATCCGTTCACCAACCGGCAACACAACGCCCGTGAAAGGCGAGCCGGCGAAGAGCTACTACAACAGCTCATCGTTCTGCTTCGTCCCTCGCGCATCGTCGCCATCGGCAACGATGCTGCCGCAGCCGCTCATCGAATCACGGATAGCGTGCCTGTTATCTGCGTGAGGCATCCGAGCTATGGCGGACAGACGCAGTTTCAAGGGCAAATCTCTGAACTGTATGGACATCCAATGAAGACTGGATCGCTGTTCTGACGAATTGCTCCAGCATTTTAGCGAGCGGATACCGCCCCTTCTATCCAACTCGCCAGGTTTTCACTGATGCAGCGACTGAAAGAGGCTCTGACGCTGGTGGAGGTGCGCACACTGGATCACGTCGTTGTGGCCGGGCAGGAAACAACTTCATTTGCAGAGCGAGGGCTATTGTGAACCGAGGGGGCTGCACAGGCGGCCCCATTTTTTTATTCGCTCCATCAAGCTTACTGAACGCAGTTACTGCAAAATTTCCCGGCTAATCCACAGGCAGAAGCTTTCGACGAAATAAGCTGGAATAGGTTCGGTCGCGTGAAAAAATTGGATCATATTCTCCCTGTTGATAAATTATTTTGGCGGCGGCCCCTGTTGTTGAAAGCGGGAGCACTGTAGCTTTGGGATGGTGTTCGACGAACAATTTATGCTCCTCATAGATCCCCTCCATGCCGCCGACGAACACCGCTGCGCTGAAACGGCGGCTTTCGATCATTGCTTGCCTCATGGCCGTCAAACTGGCTTCTCTGTTGCCATCAACCGCTGGCACCATATGCACGTCGACGAACTCCGCTAGCTCAGGAGGCAATCGACCCTCAAAAAGCTTACTTTGGTAAATCGCCACCCTGTTGCGGTCAAGGTTTGCCTCGCGGGAAAAGAGAGCCAATAGCGGCGTTATCGCCGGATGGCCGCCGCACGTGATTCGTCCAATCGGCAACACTACTTCAACCAAAGCCTTGATTGCTTCCCGTATAGCAAGAACATCGGCGGTGTCGAAAAATACCCGATTGCGATCAGGCAAAGGCACGCTGGCAGATAGAAATATATCTATCATGCGGTGAGCTCCTTCAGAAGTTGTGGCGCCTTCGACATTTGCACGGCCCGGATCGGCAAATACGAGTCAAGCCAATCTAGGTGAGAGAGCCACGTTCTCAGTACACCTCTATTGTCGTAAATCACCCATATTTCTCTCGTCTCAACAGTGGGGTTGGTAATGGCTTCGAACACTTCGTTGATGCGATCAGCGGTTGGTATTCCCACTGCCGGTACGATCGCCAGCGTTCGATTGGACTCGGTTTTGAGAGAAATCCAGCCTTCAATCTGAACACTTGGATCAAGTCCCTCGTCGCGGGCGGCGTCGCAAAAGTTATCGACCAAATATCGGTGGCGGGCGGCAATTGCTGGTGCGCGTAGCCGTTCGACCTCGTCGCAAATTCTCGTCACCAATCCCTTCGTGGCCCAACGCCCCCGCATTGGAATAAATCCAAAGAAGTCCCGACGCCTAAGCTTCATGAAGTGGCTGAAGGACGATGCAGGGTCTTCCTTTTGCCCCGGCCATAGTAGGTGCAAGATTTGCACATTGGTCGCGTTTGCGCGCGCCAATTCTTCAGCCGTCCAACGACCTTCTCTGAAGCCAGGTGTGTCGATCAGCACCACGACATCGGAATCCGACATCCTGTGCCAGAGTTGTGATTGGAAATCTGCGGCTGGAGGCACTGACCTCACGTCGATGAAAACGTCAAAGCCACGAGCATCGAGCGCATCGTACAACCGATCGGCCAGCGGCTGAGACCCTGTTCGTTTGTAACTGATGAAAAGTCGTCGCTCACGTCGCAACAGCCTAAATGTCTCAAGGACTAGCGTAACGAGGCGGGTGATGCCTTCATCGTTGGTGCCCAATACAATAGCATTGACATGTCTGAGCTGCGGCGGAATTTCTGCATGAACCTGGGACAAATCCGAAACGACCGGAGCGATAACGATCGAGTCATCAATCAACTCCGTCACAAGTGCGGTATCGGCAGTGCTTTCCGACGAGCCGAAAAATACTGCCATCACCGGCGATTTTAAGCTGCGGTTAGAGGCGTTGGCATCGCTGAGAAACGTAATTGCGTTGCTCGGAATCCCGAGCCCCTGAAGCGCCAGATCAACGCTACGGCGGAGGCGAGTGTCATGCCCATGGACCGCACCCAGCAGGATAAGCTGGTAGGGTGATCTCATGCTTGAGTTCTCGCTCATCGGCCAGCCATTCCCGCAGCAGTTTCAATCCATCCGCCAATATTTTTCCTGCCATCCTGGCCTATGAAATCGTAACTCAGGCAGTGATTTGACAGTTGGACTACGCTATTCGTTTTTGGTGCTGTGAACCACAGATCACCCTCAGGAATCGCAAGCGTGTAATCTGCGTAGGCCACCCACTTTCCGTCCTTCCACTCGGCGAGATATATGCCGCGATCGGTTCTATAAAGTCCCATCTGCGCCAATGGATCAGCACCCTTTGTAGATGTCGCTTTGTCTTTATTCTGGACACCGTGAATGAAAACGGTTAGCAAGCCGTTTCCCTTGATAACACTGCGAGCAATTTCGTAGCGCACCCATCGCCGTGACCATGTATGGGTTCCAGCAAGGACACAAGTTACCGAAGTATTCTCCAACCCCTTGCGGAGAAAAGTCTTTAGTGCATCGTCACTCTCTTTTTTCGATGCCTCAAACACGCTGCTGTCAAAGAAGCCCCGGCTTTCCTCATCGGATTCCTTCACAACCCAACTGTTGCGGACATTCCAGGCGCGCCATACATCAGGCTCATAGTGAAAAGAAAAGAATGTTCTGCGTGGCATTTTGACTCCATCTATTACACTAAACCCAGGCAAATTTGGATGTAGGTGACCCGCATCCTCCACAGCAAACGACACCTCGCAGGATGCAATTCAGATATTGCCGGTTCATCGTGCCTTTATAGCGTCGCTGACCCAAGTTTCAATATTCGACTTGATGTAGTCATACACATTGGTGCTGGTGGTGTATGGCGGATCGTAGACTTTACCCGTGACAGCTTCTCCATCAACGGTGAGGCCTGTAAACGGATTAGATCCTTTCGACGACTGATTTCCGTCTGAGTCTTTCAGATTGTGGACATGGATGGCGAGTACACCCAGCCCGTCCTTCCAGGCTTTCTTTATCTCGTGTTTGACCCAGCGGCGGCTGGCAGTCTTCTCGCCCACAAGTACGACAAGGCATTCTTTGCCTTTCATGTTGTCGGCGATCCATTTTTTGATGGCATCATCGCCTGCTTTCTTGATTTCTTCCCATTTGTTCGAATCCAGTAGAGGCTGTTTTTCGATAGCTCCGATTTGCCGAACTTGCGACACGCGCCAACTATCCTGTTTATAGTGAAAGCTCAGAAAGCATTTATTCGCCATGACTTATCTCCATTTGTCGTTGGTGCTTCGATGAAGCAAATCTCGAATTGAGGATTGCGATAGTTATTTAACTGAAGTCGTAATTAATCGCTGGCTTGAAATACTTTCTTGTAAATTTCCTTACAAATGATAGCTGAAAGTGTGCGCCTGCGTCTCCGCTTCGCGGACCGCGCTGCTCCAGGTTCGCTATTCGCTCATCCCTGACGGGACTGGCATTCGCCAGCCTTCCACATCCCTGACGCCTCCGGCCCGGCTTCCAGCTTCGGGCCTGCGCGCTTCGCTTGCGTGCGGTCAGCACAAAGGGATGGCCGTTGCCTTGTCCAGCCGTCTCCCCTGACTTCATCACCTTACCCGCGACCGTAGCCCGCTCCCGTGTGCCGTCAAGGCGCGCAGGGCCGTGTCCTCGGCTGCGCCTGCGGGCCGCACCAACCCTGCGCTTGTCTCCTTGACGGCCCCCGTCCGCGCGCTCCTTTGGCCGCGGGCGATGAACTCAGGAAAGACGGTGGCAACAGGGCCAACCGGGTTCCTCGTGCCGACCGCACCGAACAGCCGAAAGGCTGGGCTCCGAATCTAGGAATCCGGTGTGCGGTTTGAACAGCAAACCCTTTTCGTCAGGAGAAATGCAATGCAACTCGCATCCCGATTCGCTTCCCGTTCCCCGTCGCTGCGCAGCGATTACCCGCTGTCCGATGACCAAATCCGCCGTGTGGCCCCGTCCATCTTCGCGGACGCGCCGCACGAAAGCCGTTCCGAACGGTACGCCTATATCCCCACCGCCGCCGTGCTGGCGGAACTACGCAAGGAAGGGTTTGAACCCTTCATGGCAGCGCAAACCCGCGTGCGCCACGACGACCGCCGCGACTACACCAAACACATGCTGCGCCTGCGCCACGCCAGCCAGATCAACGGCGCGGAGGCTAACGAAATCGTGCTGCTGAACTCGCATGACGGCACGAGCAGCTATCAGATGCTGGCCGGAATGTTCCGGTTCGTGTGCAGCAATGGCCTTGTCTGCGGCGACACGGTGGCGGACGTGCGCGTGCCCCACAAAGGCGACGTGGCCGGTTCCGTCATCGAAGGCGCTTACGAAGTCTTGCGCGGCTTCGACCGCGTGCAGGAATCCCGCGATTCCATGCGCGCCATCACCTTGAACGATGGCGAATCCGAAGTGTTCGCCCGCGCCGCGCTGGCCCTCAAGTACGACGACCCCGACAAGCCCGCGCCCATCACGGAATCGCAAATCCTGATGCCGCGCCGCTTTGATGACCGCCGCCCGGACTTGTGGAGCGTGTTCAACCGCACGCAAGAGAACCTGACCCAAGGCGGCCTGCGCGGGCGCAGCGCCAACGGACGCCGCCAGCAAACCCGCCCGGTACAGGGCATCGACCAGAACATCCGCCTCAACCGTGCGCTTTGGCTGCTGGCCGATGGCATGCGCCAGTTGAAAGCCTGAACCCCCACGCGGCAGGGGCAGGCAGCAGCCCTTGCCGCTTCTCTCGCTGCTGCATCCCTAACCGCAAGGAGTTATCACCATGAACGCCGTTACCCAAACCGAAACCCGCGCCATCGAAACTGCCGCGCCGCTGGAAGTGGCCGACCCGAGCAAGAACCTGATTTTGGTTCCACTCTCGCAGTTGCTGCCGCGCCGCTCCAAGCGCAACGCACGCAAGACCCCGCGCCTGTCCATTCCCGAACTGGCCGCGAGCATCGCCCGCATCGGCCTGCTGCAAAATCTCGTCGTCATCCTCGCCGCCGATGGCGAGCAGTACGAAGTGGTGGCCGGCGACCGCCGACTGACCGCGTTGAAGCTGCTGGCGAAGAAGAAGCGCATCCCTGCCGACTACGAAGTGGCGTGCCTGCTGGTGCCCGATGCTTCGGCCCGTACCGTCAGCCTCGCGGAAAACCTGCTGCGCGAGCAGATGCACCCGGCCGACCAGTTCGAGGCGTTCGCCGCACTGGTCAAGGAAGGCCGCCCCATCGAAGACATTGCCGCCGACTTCGGCGTGACCCCGCTGGTGGTGCAGCGCCGTCTCAAACTCGCCAACGTCTCGCCGCGCCTGCTGGCCGACTACCGCGCCGGAGCCGTCACCCTGGAACAGTTGATGGCCCTGACCATCACCGACGACCACGCCGCGCAGGAAAGCGCGTTCTACGGTGCGCCAGAATGGCAGCGTGGCGCGTCCGCGCTGCGCGAACGCCTGACCGAACGCGAAATCGACGCCACGCATCCGCTGGTGCGCTTCGCCGGGCTGGACGCCTACACGGCGGCGGGCGGCGGCATCCGCCGCGACCTGTTCGCGGAAGGCGATGCCGGAACCTACCTGACCGACGCCACGCTGCTGGAAACGCTGGTGCGCGGCAAGCTGGATGCGCTGGCTGGGGACGTGCGCGCCGAGGGTTGGGCGTGGGTCGAAGCCGTGCCGCACATGAGCTACGCCGAGCGGCAGGCGTTCCAGAACGCACCGCGCCAGCGCCGCGAACCGAGCGCCCGCGAAGCCCGCCGCATCGCCTCGCTGCAAACCCGCCTCGACAAGATCGACACCGAACTGGAAGAAGCCTACGACGCCGAGGACGAGGACAAGACCGAAGCGCTGGAACCGCGCCGCGAACAGGTTGCCGGGGAACTGCAAGCCGTGGAGGAAGCCTTGCAGGGCTACGCCCCGGATGTGCGCGCCGTGGCCGGCGCCATCGTCACCCTCGACCGCAGCGGCGAAGCCGTGATTCATCGCGGGCTGCTGCGCGAGGCAGAAGCCAAGGCGCTGCGCACGCTGGAACGCTTGCGGCAGGGTTTCGGCAGCGCGGAAGGCGAGGCCGGGAACGACGACGAAGGCGAGGACACCGAGCAGCCCAAGGCCGCGAGCCTGTCCGACCGGCTGGCGCAGCGGTTGAGCGCGCACCGCACCGCCGCGCTGCAAATCGAAGTCGCCCGGCATCCGCAAGTCGCGCTGGCCGCGCTGGTGCATGGCATGGTGCAGAGCGTCTTGCAGGACAACCACTACGGCCACGACTTGCCGCTGGGCGTGAGCCTGAAAGTGCAAGACCGGCTGGAAGGCATGGCCCCCGACTGGCCCGAGTCGCCCGCCGCCGTCGCCCAGCGCGAGTTGCAGCAGGTCGCGGGCGAAGCGCTGCCGCAGGACAGCGCCGAACTGTTCGTCGCGCTGCTGGCGATGGAGCAAGGCGAACTGGTGCGGCTGCTGGCGGTATGCGTAGCGGCGACCGTGGACGTGGTGACGCCTCGCGCCACTGCGCACCAGCCGGGCGCGGAACTGGCGCAGGCTGTGGGGCTGGACATGGCCGCATGGTGGCAGCCCACCGCAGACGGGTATTTCCAGCATGTGCCGAAGGCCGCGATTCTGGAAGCCGTGGGCGAGTTCGCACCGTCGCACGCTGCACGGCTGGCGAAGTTGAAGAAGGCCGACATTGCCAGCGAAGCGGAACGGCTGGCCGATGGTACGGGCTGGATGCCCGCCATCTTCCGCACCGAAAGCCCGCAACAGGACGCGCAGGCCGTGGCAGTGGATGCGGGCGCCGAAGCGCCGGAGGAAGTCGCCGCCGTGGCGGATGAGCTGCCGCAGGCCGAGGCACTGGCCGCGTGATCCTGCACCGCAGATAGCGCCCCGGTTCCGGCCGGGGCGCTTCACGCCAAGGATTCCTATCATGAGCCGCAACACCACGGACCGCCCGCGCATGGCGGCGATCTATGCCCCCGGTACGGTACGCGCCCGCCGCTGGCACGGCGATGGCGACGTGCGCGGCTACCGTCCGCCGCGTGGCTGGACGGCCCGCGCCGACCTGACCGACCTACATCCCATTACCGGCCACACCTTGCCGCGTGCCGCGTGGTGGATTGTCGAAACCAAGGAATAACGAGCAGCACCGGCCCCAAGCCGTTCCGCCTTGGGGCCGGTGGTCAAAAATCCGGGGCGTCGGTGGCCGCGCCCGGTTCCAACGTCGAAGTCAAAATCGCCCCGTTGCCGCCTTCGTCCAGGCGGCAACGGGGCGGACGTGCAAGTGCCTTGCACGCGACACGTCCATCGGTGCCCGCTGGCGCGGGCAAGGTTTCGATGGCGCCCCGCCGCAATGGGCGGGGCTTGTAGGGCTACGCCCCGGCTTGCTGCGGCAGGTTGTGCGATAGCGTGCCGTCCCCGACGCTGGCGATTCGCGCCTGTACGTCACGAAGGGCGATTCACCGACACGCCACCCGGCCTCGCTATGGAGCATCCACACCACGCCTCAAGCATGTGGTCGCGCGCTGCGGCAGGGGCGCTCTGGCCTTGTCGTCGGGGCTTTGACCTGGTTCGCGTCAGGGCGCAAGCCGGTGCAGCCGTCACGCGGGGATGCCGAGTCGGCCATGTCTCCTTTCGGGGGCGGGCGGCCCGTGCGTCCTTGGCTTGTCGTGAATCCTGGCGAGGGAACGGCTACGCCTTGGGCTTCATGGCCGCAACCTTCCAGCGAAAACAATTTCCCCGCCGCTGCGCGGCTTCCTCGCGCGGCAAATTCTTTTCGCTTCCAGGTTCTCCACGGTGTTGCGACCGCTGCGCGGTGCGGCCAGCCCATCCCCCGCCGGCCGGATCACAACAAGGACGCACTGGCGCGACCTTGTTCAACCCGAAAGGAGAAACATCATGGCTAACATCGGCACCTTCACCGCAGAGAAAGACGGCTTCACCGGCCAGCTCCGCACCCTGACCCTGAACGTCAAGGTCAAGCTGGTTCCCAACGACAAGGGCGACAGCGAGAACGCCCCCGACTTCCACCTTCAGGCGGCCGGCCACGAGATCGGCGCGGCGTGGAAGAAGACCAGTGAGGCCGGGCGCGAGTACCTGTCCGTGAGCATCGACGACCCTTCGTTCCCGGCGACGGTCTATGCCCGCCTGATCGAGAACGAGGACGGCACGCACGACCTGATCTGGTCGCGCAGCAAGCCCAAGGCAGCCTGACGGCCGCCCACCGCGCCCCGTCCATTGCGGCGGGGCGCCGTGCTGCTGGCGCAGCACGTCACGCACGCGCCTACGGCGTGTCGCGTTCCTTCAACACCGCCTCCAGCTCCTGGCGCACCTGCGCCAGAAGCTGATCGGCCCTGCGCGTGCTGTCGCCGGCATAGGCCAGCGTCAGCAACGTGAGCGGATGCACGTCCATGACCTCGCACAGCTCGGTCAGCTTGTGCATGGTCGGGCTCTTCAGGTCGCGCTCCAGCAAACTCAGGTAGGTACGGCTGGACACGTCGGAGAACGCTTCCTGGCTCAAGCCGCGCGCTTTCCTGACCGTCCGTATTGCTGTCGCCAATGAGTCTTTCGCCGCCACCTATGGTTTTCCTTAGAAAACCAAGATGACAGCCGATTGCGCACTATAGGGCTACAAACTATAGTGCGCATTTGGTGTCGTTGATTTCCGTATTCGTGCCTTTGCAGAAATCCGCATGGGCGGATTCCGACAGAATCTGGGAACCGCATCTGTGTCTTTCCTGGCCTGCGCAATTCCGCTTCCGCGTTTCCGTGCATGTACGGATTCGATGGCTTGCGCCTTCGTGCTTTCCCGCCAAAGCACGCATCCGCTTCGGCGGTTCCGCGCTTCGGTGGAAAATCGTATCCGTGCATCCTCGGATGCGTGGGGATTCGGGCCATGACCCAGCCGCTCGTCACCGCTGAACAGCGGGCGCAACTGCTCGCCGTCGGCGCGGCACGCGCCGCTGGCCGAAGCATCGACCCAATGCCGGCGGTGCGACTGTTCACCCCCGACGCGCACGCCACCTGGCTGCTGGCCGCGCTCGACCCGGCCGATGGCGATACGGCATGGGGGCTGATCGACCTGGGAATAGGCATGCCCGGCCTGGGCCATGTGAAGCTGTCCGATCTGGCGTCCATCGTCGGGCCGCACAAGCAACCTGTGATGCGCGATCGCTACTTCCAGCCCGTGCGGCGGCTGTCGGAGTACCTGCGGCTGGCCGAGGAAAACGGTTCGATCACCGACTGAGCAGTCCCAGCCAACGACGGCGCATTCTGACTATTTCAGTCTTACCCAAGACCTGATTGGTCTGAATCCGCACTCTTGCACCGAAGCGGTGCGCTTCTGATGCAAACAGTCATGATCTATGGCGCGGGCTGCTGCACGGTGCTCCATGCTGCGCACCATTTTTGTGGCGCGCAACCGTCGCATTCAGACGATTTCCGCAATGCCCTGGAGCCAATCGGTCTTGACACCGCAGTTACAGAGTACCCCGATTTCGATGACGACTTGATGGCGACTCGATAGCTCCCGCACAGCGGAATCCGTGGCGACGTTCCTGCTGAATGACAGGAGGCTGCGTCATGGCTGACCCGAGCGCCGAACACTGGTATCCGACCGCCGCGTATCTCTACATGCTGCACCTCGACGGCCCCGCGCTGGCGTGGGAATACCTGCGTCGCCACCCCGACTACCGCCGCGACTGGCTGCGCCGCCGCCGCCGGCCAGAGGCCGCCGCGCGCTGGGGACTGCGCCTGCTGGAAGATCCCGCCCTGGATGCGCGCGACGCGCACCCGGCCTGGTTCCCCGATCACGATGCGGTAGTGCAGCTCTACCCGGACGCCGACCCGCCGCCCGACGCGGTGGCTTTCGCGTTCTGGTGCCTTCCCGGCCAGAAGCACCTGATCCACGACGGCAAGCGCCTGGTGCTGCTGACACGCTGGCTGGGCTGCTGCCTGCGGCTGGTGATCGCTCCCGGCCTGGCCGACGGCATGGCTTACGCCTATGCCATTCGCGCCTGCGCCGCATCCTGCGGACGCTATCAGGCGCTGGCGGCCGAACTGGACAAGCTGGCCGCCGCTGGCGATGCAGCGCCAGCGGGAACGGCACGGTCGCGGCCGGCACCCGCTGCGCTGCTGGAGTTGAACACGCTCCAGGCGCTCGACGGCACCCTCGCGGGCGCGTCCCTGCGCGACGTGGCCGAAGGGCTGTTCGGCGTCGATGCTGTCGCCGCCGACTGGTACGCCGATAGCGCCTTGCGCGCCCGCGTGCGGCGACTGGTGCACCGGGGCGATGCGCTGATGCGCGGCGGCTATCGCCGCCTGGCACAGCTTCCGCCCGTTGCACAGGGACGCGCTGCATCCCCTGCAAAACGTCCCTGAGCAGGAAGCCTTGCTTTCTTGAAAGTGCCTCTATCCGGCCGCGTGGTGTGGCCGGGCTTGATGGAGGTACATCCCATGCGACCCGCTCCCTTGCGGCCTGCCGCCGCTGCTGTCGCTGCGCCCGTGCAGCCCCAACGCTACCTGACCAACGACGAAGCCGCCGAATACCTGCGTCTGTCGCCGCGCACGCTGGAGAAACAGCGCGTGATCGGCGGCGGCCCGAAGTTCCGCAAGTTCGGCCGCCGCGTCATGTACGCGGTGGCCGACCTCGATGCCTGGGCCGACCAGCGCAGCTACGAGGCCACGTCCGACCCGGAATATGCCGAGCGTCACGCGGGCGACTACCGTGATGGCCGCTGATCGTCGGCTCGCCGGTGGCCATCGTCATGTCCAGCCCATCGCTGCCGTCGGGGCAGCGATCGCAGCAGCGGGAACAGCTCGACCTGTTCCGCGCGCTGCCGGGCGACGGCATGGCGCCGCGCGACAGCCAGGACTTGATGGCCTTTCCGTTCTTCTCGCTGGCGAAGTCGCGGCGCACGGCGCCGATCGACTTCCGCAGCGGGAACATCACCATCCGCGTGGAAGGCACGGCCGAGCACGGCATCGCCACGATATGGGATGCCGACGTGTTGATTTGGGCGGCCTCGCAGATCGTGGAGGCGCGCGACGCAGGCATTCGCCCGTCGCGCTGGATACACGCCACGCCCTACGAAATCCTGCGCTTCATCGGGCGCGGCACGTCCTTGAACGACTACCAGCGCCTGAAAGCCGCGCTCGACCGGCTGCAATCGACCAGCGTGGCGACTTCCATCCGCGAAACCACCGGGAGGCGCTTGCACCGCTTTTCGTGGGTGAACGAATGGCGCGAGCTGGCCGACGCCAGCGGCACGCCGCTGGGCATCGAGCTGATCCTGCCGGACTGGTTCTATGCCGGCGTGCTCGATGCCGCCCTGGTGTTGACCATCGACCCGGCCTATTTCCGCTTGAAAGGTGGCATCGAACGCTGGCTGTATCGCCTGGTGCGCAAGCACGGCGGGCGGCAGGAACACGGCTGGCAATTCGACTTCCGGCATCTGCACCGCAAGTCCGGCAGCGCGGCGCGCTTCTCGGACTTCGCCTACGACCTGCGCGTGCTGGTCGCGCGGCAGTCGCTGCCCGGCTACGTCCTGGGCATCGAGTCGATGCCGGACGAGAAGCTGGAACTGCTGACCTTCCGGCCCGTGCCGTTCACGGCACGGGGATAACTGCGGGAAAAGCTGTGGACGGCCTCGTGCTATCAGGAGTGCCGGGTATCGTGCTATCGGGAGTACGCCTATCGTGCTATCAGGAGTACGAAAACGCCGCAAAGCCAGTAACGGCGCGGGTTTGCGACCCCTCTAACTTACCTAACTATAAATCTCTAACTTTTAGTAGAAACGCGTCGTTTCGGTGGACAACCACGAAACGGCACGGCCAGGCCGGCTTTCCAGCAGGGAGGGCCGCGCCATGATCTTCGCGTTTCTCAACCAGAAAGGCGGCGTCGGCAAGACCACACTCGCTACCCACATCGCGGGCGAGCTGGCGATGCGCGGGCTGCACGTCATCCTGCTGGACGCCGACCCGCAGGGTTCTTCGCTGGACTGGACGCAGCGCAGAAGCCAGCAGGGCTTGCCACGGCTGTTCAGCGCCGTGGGCCTCGCCCGCGAAACGCTGCATCAGGAAGCGCCGGAGCTGGCCCGCCGCGCCGATCACATCATCATCGACGGCCCGCCGCGCATCGCCGCCCTGGCGCGTTCCGCGCTGCTGGCGGCCGAGCGCGTGCTGATTCCCGTGCAGCCCAGCCCGTATGACCTTTGGGCCAGCGCCGAGATGGTGGCGCTGATCCGCGAGGCACAGGTGTTCCGGCCTGCGCTGCGCGCGGCCTTCGTCATCAATCGGCGCGTCAGTACCACCATCATCGGCAGGGAAGCACGGCAATCGCTGGCCGAACAGCCGCTGCCGGCGCTGCACAGCGAAGTGCGCCAGCGCATCGTCTTCGCCGACAGCGTGGCCGCTGGCCGGCTCGCCCGCGAAACCGCGCCCGACAGCGCCGCCGCACGCGAGATTGCCGTGCTCACCGATGAACTGCTGCGGTGGCCGACATGAGCAGCCCGCGCAGCAAGCGCGTCGGCATCGGCGCACGTCCGCCCGCGAATCCGCACGCCGAGGCGTGGATTCGCCAGGGCGATGCCGATGCACTCAACAAAGGCGACCTCTACACCGCACGCCTGACGCTCGACGTGACGCCTGCGCTGCGCGCGCGCATCAAGATCGCCGCCTTCGGCCAGGGCGTGACCGTGGCCGAACTGCTGCGCGGCCTGCTGGAGCGGGAGTTTCCCGACAAGCGCCCGGAGAACCTGCCATGAACGGATCCGCCTTGCCTGCCGCTCATGCGGCGACGGCTGCACCGGCTGCTGCGCCGCCGCCTTCGCTTTCGACGCTCGCCGACCAAGCTGGCAGCGTGCCGCTGACTCGCGTATCGCTCGCCTACATCGAACCGCGCTTCAAGCTCTACCTGCGCTTCGGCGAGCCGGCGCGCACGCTGCGGCTCGACCGCTGGCGGCGCTGCGCGGTGTTCCTGCCGCGTGCAATGTTCTGCCGCGTGCGCTGGGAAGCAAACGACTACGGCACGATCCGCTGGCAACTCATGGTGATGCAAGCCGCCACGCCGCTGGACGACATGCAGCGCATCCCCGGCGTGCGGCCGGGCGCACGCCTGCTGCTGCACGCCGAAGGCGAAAACGCGGTGCCTGCCGTGCTGGAACGCATCGACGGCATCGAAGGGCAAGGCATCGCCGCCATCGACGTGTCGCCCGCGTACTGGCGCACGCTGGGCAACCGTCTGGCGGCCCGCCTGGCGCTGCCCGAATACACCGCCGAGCGGCACGCCGCCTGGCTGGCCGGAAAGGCGCTGCCATGACGACCCAATCCAACACCACATGCACGCACGAAGCCGCGCCGCATCCTCGCTCGCGCCTGCGCGTTCGCATCGTGCTGGCGGGCTTCGCTGCCGTCGGCCTCGCTGCGCTGGCCTGGGCGGCTTTCGTGTCGCCGCTGCCGCGTCTGACCTACAACCCGTCCGACAGCGTGGCGGTCGGCTGGTATCGCATCGAACCGTTCGACCCGCGCACCGCCTCGCTGCCACGTCCGTTGTCCGTGGACAGCATCGTGCTGGTGCCGCTGCCCGACAGGGCCGCCATGCTGGCTGCGCAGCGCGGCTACCTGCCGACCCGCGTTCCGCTGCTCAAACGTGTGGGCGCGGTCGCGCCGCAACACGTTTGCATGGTCGCCGGGCAGGTACGCATCGACGGCGTGCCTGCGGCCGCCTCGCTGCCTGCCGACCGGCTGGGCCGGCCGCTGCCATCCTTGCAGCTTTGCCGCCGCCTCGAACCGGGCGAGCTGTTCCTGTTGAGCGTGACCAATCCGGCATCGTTCGACAGCCGCTATTTCGGCCCGGTCAGCGCATCCGCCGTGATCGGCGTCGCGCACCCGGTCTGGCTGGAGACACGCCCATGATGGCCGTCGATTCGCTGCACGTTGCCGTGCCTCTCGTCGTGCCATCGAGCATGTCGTTCCAGTGGCTGCCGCCGTGTCGTCGCGCGTGCAGCGCGGGCGCATTCGCGCCGCGCCTCGCGCAACATCCGGCGCAGCCGTCCAGCGTGCAGGTGTCTTGCCTCGAACGCGCCCGGCCTGCGGCCATTGGCGCGTTCGCCGGCGGGCTGGCTGCAAGCAGCGCAGCGCCGCCGGGCCGCCGACGCCCGGAGCGACAGCGAGGGGCAAAGGCGGAAGGCAAGACAAAAGGACGCGGCACCGGGCCGCGTCGAAAGCCAGTCTGCACATGGGGGTTGCGCGGCACGGAGCGGCTTCGCCGCCGTGCCGCGTGGGGCGCGAAGCCCGCGCCGATGCGGGCGTGTCCGCGTGCTTCGCACGACCGGACACGCCAGAGCTTGCAGGGGGCGCAGCCATGACCGACCGCCGCGACGATGATTTCCGCATCCGCCCCAGCGCCCCGAAGAACCGGGGCCAGGGCTTCGTCTCCAAGGTGCTCAAGCAGGCAGGCAAGGCCAGCAGCGGCAAGTCGTCGGTGCGTCGTCCTGGTGCTGCCGGCGGCTCCGGGAGGGGCACGGGCCAGCGGCCCGGCTCGCGCCTGGGTCGCGGCCACACGGCGGCGCGCTTCGCCGGGGCGAAGCTGACGCCCATGTCGCGGCGCGTGACCATCAAGACGCTGCTGGTCAACCAGCGCCAGGCCAGCCCGCAGTCGCTCGCCAAGCACCTGCGCTACATCGAGCGCGATGGCGTAGGCCGCGATGGCGAGCCGGGCCAAGCCTACGGGCCGCAGACCGATGCCGCCGACCTCGACGCCTTCAAGGAACGCTGCGCCGACGACCGGCATCACTTCCGCTTCATCCTCTCGCCCGAGGACGGCGCCGAGCTGGAAGACCTGCGCACCTACACGCGGCACCTCATGGGCCGCATGGAGGCCGACCTGGGCATGGGCCTCGATTGGGTAGCCGTCAACCACTGGAACACCGACAACCCGCACACGCACATCGTCGTGCGCGGACGCGACGACACCGGCAAAGACCTCATCATCGCGGGCGACTACATCGCCGATGGCTTCCGCCATCGCGCCGCCGAACTGGCGACCGAATGGCTGGGGCCGCGCACCGAGCTGGAGATCCAGCAGACCTTGCAACGCGAGGTGGAGCAGGAACGGTGGACGAGCCTCGACCGTACCCTGCAACGAGAGGCCGGCGAGGATGGTCGGGTGCAGATCGAACGGTTCAACGAACCTGGGCTGCAACGCCAGCGCCTGCTGCTGATCGGCCGGCTGCAACGCTTGCAGCGCCTGGGCCTGGCCGACGAGATGCAGCCGGGCACCTGGGCCGTCCATGCCGACGCGGAAAAGACCCTGCGCGCCCTGGGCGAACGTGGCGACATCATCCGCACCATGCAGCGGGCGATGCGCGGCGAGCCGCGCGAACTGGCGGTGTTCGAGCCGGGCGACGAGGGCCGAACCATCCTCGGCCGCGTGGCCGCGAAGGGACTGGCCGACGAGCTGCGCGACCGGGGCTATCTGGTCATCGACGGCGTGGACGGCAAGGCCCACTACGTCGCGCTCAATGCCCGCGACGAGCTGGCGAACTACCCGACTGGCGCCGTGGTGGAGGTGAAGGGGTCGGCCGACGTGCGCGCGGCCGACAAGAACATCGCCGCGCTGGCGAGCGATGGCCTGTACCGCACTGACCACCACCTGGCCGTCGCGCAGGGTCAGGCCGTGCCGGGCCGCGATTCGCACGAAGTCGTCGCGGCCCACGTCCGCCGGCTGGAAGCCCTGCGCCGCGCCGGCATCGTGGAGCGCGTGGCCGAGGGGCTATGGAAGGTGCCGAACGACCTGGCCGAACAGGGCCGCCGCTATGACGCGCAGCGCCTGGGCGGCGTGGCGGTGGAACTGAAATCGCACCTGCCCATCGAGCGGCAGGCCCGCGTGATCGGTGCCACTTGGCTCGACCAGCAGTTGATCGGTGGCGGGTCGGGGCTGGGTGACCTGGGTTTTGGCAGCGAGGCCAAACAGGCGATGCAGCACCGTGCCGACTTCCTGGCCGAACAGGGGCTGGCAGAGCGGCGTGGGCAGCGCGTGATCCTGGCGCGCAATCTGCTGGGCACGCTGCGCAATCGGGAGCTGGCGCAGGCCGCCAGGGACATTGCGGCCGAAACCGGCCTGGAATATCGGCCTGCGGGTGACGGTCAGCGCGTGGCCGGTATCTACCGGCGCAGCGTCATGCTCGCCAGCGGGCGCTACGCCATGCTCGATGACGGCAAGGGGTTCAGTCTGGTGCCGTGGCGGCCGGTGGTCGAGCAGCGGCTGGGCCAGCAGCTTGCCGCTACGGTGCGCGGCGGCGGGGTGTCCTGGGAGATAGGACGGCAGCGTGGGCCTGCCGTTGGCTGATCTCCTGATATAGATCCATCCAGCGTCAACATGAAACCGCAGGTCTTGTCATAAAGAGCTTGGTTATAGAAATCTGTCTGGCATACGCAGAATATTCCTATCGCAGCCTCACGAACGTCGTGCGTTGCTAGCTGACATCGGAAGTGGAGTGCCAGCCTATTCGAAAGGGCACTTCCTGATTCAATGTGTTGCCAGGCCGCCTGGGGGTTGTTGATCCCAAGGGCTTGGGTTCATTCAGGCAGGCGGCCAGTTATGGGTTTCGTCTTGACCCTCTCGGTTCCAAGCATAGAGGGCGTCATACATCACCAGGCCGTGGCGCAGCATCTCGTGGTCGTCCACGAACATGCGCGATAGGCCGAGCGAGATCGCGTAGAGGCCCGCCGATTGTGGTGTGAGTTCGAGGCGTGAAGTGTCGGCACCGCGCACGATGTTGGCCAACTGCACGAGTGCTGGTTCGGTTAGCTGGTACTTTGCCAAGAAGGCATCGAAGCTGCATTGCTCCCCGACGTGGCTAAACTCTACTCCTGGGATGTCATAGGGTATCGCACCCGTTTTCTCTGCAATGGCTAGAACCTCTGATGCGGGTACGTAAAGGAACTCGGCATCATGGTCGATGAAGCGCAGAATTAGCCAGGGACAAGCGATACGGTCGATTTTGGGACGTTCACGTGTAATCCACTTCATCATTGCCTCCTTCGTGACTCGGCTGACTTGATCGAACCCTTCATCAAAGCGCAGATGCTGATCAGGCTGTCCGGGCGCACTGGATATATCGGTTGGCCACTTCATCCCACAGGATATTTTCCATAAATGCATCTACATAGGCTGCTGCCTTCGCGCCGTAGTCGATGTGGTAGGCGTGTTCATACATATCCAGGGCCAGTATGGGCGTTCCCCCTGCCATGGCGTGACAGTGATCAGATCCCCATTGATTGCTGAGCCGACCATCACGCGGTGACCAGACCAACAGCACCCAGCCAGAACCCCCCGCCAATGCTTTGCCCATTGCAGAGAACTCGGTTTGCCAGCGAGCCAGACTTCCGAAGTCGCGCTCAATGGCGTCCCGTAAGTCGCCGGGCGGCAACTGGCCATCACCGCCCAGCGCCGCAAAGTACACTTCATGCAGCACCATCGAGTTGTAGGCCACCAGTTCTTCTCGCTTGAGGCCATTGATCAGAAATCCAGCCTCATTCAAGTAATCAAGTTCTGCGAGCTTTCTGCGAATGGCATTGAGTCTTTTGACCGCGCCTGAATAGTTGTTTTCATGGTGGCTGACAATCAGTCGTTCCGATAGACCCCTGAGACTGGTTGGATCAATTGGCAAGGCGCGTATTTCAAGTGACATGGCTTCGTTCCTCACAGAATCAGGGTTTTCAACACCAGGCCCACGACAGCGCTGGCGGCAATGACTTGGATGACGCTGCGCTTGAAGCGGAACAGGGCTACAGCCGCTCCCAGCGCCATCAGCGCCGATATCCAGTCGAAGCGCCCGGCCAGGCCCTCGGGCCATAGCACGTGATAGGCGAAGAACACGGCCAGGTTCAGGATCACACCGACGACGGCTGCGGTGATGGCGGTCAAGGGCGCCGTGAAGCGAAGATTGCCGTGGGTCGATTCGACGAGCGGTCCGCCGGCGAGAATAAAAATGAAGGAAGGCAGGAAGGTGAACCAGGTCACCAGCGCCGCCGCGACGGCACCGGCGACGAACAGAAGGTCGGGACCGAACAGCGCCTGCACATAGGCGCCCACGAAGGCGACGAAAGCCACCACCATGATCAGTGGCCCCGGATTCGCTTCGCCGAGGGCCAGGCCGTCAATCATCTGCGTCGGGGTGAGCCAGGCGTAATGGCCAACCGCGCCTTGGTAGATGTAGGGCAGTACCGCATAGGCGCCGCCGAAGGTCAGCAGGGCCGCCTTGGTGAAGAACCATCCCATCTGCGTCAGGCTGTGATCCCAGCCGTAGCCTGCCGTGAGCAGCGCCATGGGAATCAACCACAGGAGAAAGCCGGCGACGGCCACGCGCAACAGGCCGGACCAGCGGAATCGGGCATGTTCGGGCGTTGGTGTGTCGTCATCAATCAGTGCCGGGCCGTAGGACTTGTCCGCTGCGGCATGACCACCACCCGTCTTGAACCTGTGCGGTGCAATGCGCCCGCCGATGTAGCCGGTCAGTGCGGCGCCGGCAACGATGTAGGGGAAGGGCACGTTCAGCGCGAAGATGGCCACGAAAGCGGCGGCGGCAATGGCCCACATCACGCTGTTCTTGAGTGCCCGCGAGCCGATGCGATGCACGGCCTGCACCACGACCGCCGTGATGGCGGGCTTGATGCCGTAGAACAGTCCCGCCACCAGGGCCGTGTCGCCGTAGGCGATGTAGAGCCACGACAACAGGATCAGGAAGCCCAGCCCCGGCAGCAGAAACAGGGTGCCCGCCACAATGCCTCCCCAGGTACGGTGCATGAGCCAGCCCATGTAGGTGGCCAACTGCTGCCCTTCCGGACCCGGCAGCAGCATGCAGTAGTTGAGCGCGTGCAGGAAACGGCGTTCACTGATCCAGCGGCGCTGTTCGACCAGTTCCCGGTGCATGAGGGCGATCTGTCCGGCGGGGCCGCCGAAGCCGATGAAACCGAGTTTTAGCCAGAGACGAAAAGCCTCCCAAAAACCGACCGGCGGCGGAGCCGCCACTACAACGTCCTCCGTCAAACTTTCTGTCACGTTATTTGTCACGTTATGGTTGCTCCTTTGTTGTCAAAGCTGGCGAGCAAGCCGTCGAAGACAGCAGATGCGGCGGCCAGCAGCGAATCGTCTTGGGTAAGGGTTTCGCGCAGCCCGGCGAGTACGCTCTCGATGCCGACCGCCTCGGGCGGCTGGATGCCACCGACATCGAGGTAATGCACCAGTAGGCCAAGCCGTGCGATGGCAGCCTGTTCCAGCCCGAAACTCACAGCCAGCACCTCGAAGGTGACGCGACCACCGATGTGGCTGAAGGTGGCACCATCGAAATCGAAGCCCAGCGCGTCGGGCGGGCAGTCGTCAGGACTGTCCAGCCACAGAATCCGCGCCTGCGGGTCGATGAAACGGCGGATTAGCCAGGCGCTGGCCAGCCGGTCCACCCAGGGCCGGCGCCGCGTCGCCCAGGTACGGCCCTGATAGTCGGACAGGCCCAGGCGCTCAATCACGCCGTTCATCGCCTGCGGTTCGTCCGGGGACAAGGCCCGCGCACAGGCCAGTTCCAGTTCACACAGGGCGGCATCCGTCTGCCGTTGCGCTTCGCCGGGGAAGAAGTCGATTTCGATTAGATTGGTGAAGGCCCTGCGCAGCTTGCGCACTTGCTTGAGCGCGTCTTGAACGGTCTCGGGGGTCAGCGTTTCCCGCACCTGTGCCACTTCGGCTGACAGGGCGGTGAATTCAGCGCCGCGATCGAACAGGGCGACGAAGCTCTCTCCCTCCGGCTCCTCGATGTGCAGCACATGGGCGCTCCCTCCTCCCTCGCGCACTTCGGCCGCCAGCCCTTCCAGGGTGGTGCGGCAATCTTCGTGTTCCGGCATCAGGTAGACACCGTCGCGCAGGACGGCGGCGCCGGATGCCTTGAGGGCACGCCAGACCCGTTGCCGGGCTGTGGCGTTCTCGGTGGGCAAAGACAGAATCAGGGTGATCATCTTCATGTTGTAGATATTATCTCAATGTAGAATAATACTCTACAACATTTTTTTCTGAGGCGGAGGGTCACATGAGCATCCACCTTGCTGGCTTAGTAGGTACGGCTTTCGGCTTTCTGTTCTCGGCCGGACTGATTAAGGCGGCGGCGCTTCCGGCAGTCGTCGTCGCTAGTAGGCGCAACGGTGGATTCGGCGAAAGACTCCTTCGCGGAACACGCATCTACCTCCAAACGCCACGGTTGCGCGGTCTGCTGGCATTGCATCTTTGCGCGGCGGCCGGTGGGGCGATGGTGTTCGTCAACACCATCGTGATCGTTCGGAACTTCTTGGATGGCAGCGAACAGCAGGTTGCACTGGCGCTTGCGACCTTCGGAGGCGGTTCCACGTTGGCCGCGCTGCTATTGCCCAAGGTGCTTGACCGAATCTCTGATCGCTGCGTGATGTTGTCCGCCGCGACGATGATGGTGCTTGCGCTGCTGGCCACTGCTGCCGCCTGGATCGCATTGCCATCTTGGCGAGATTGGGCGTTGCTGCTGCCGGCATGGGGCGTGTTGGGCGTTGCCTATGCCGGATTGGTGACGCCTGGAGGGCGCTTGATACGGCGGTCGGCACACGAGGAGGATCTACCAGCGGTGTTCGCCGCGCAATTCTCCTTCTCGCATATCTGTTGGCTGCTGGCGTACCCATTGGCAGGCTGGGTCGGCCTCAAGTTCGGTCTTGGCGTTGCCTTGGCTGCTCTGAGTTGCCTTGCGGTCGTTGGGATGCTTGCCGCAGTTCGGAGCTGGCCGCGAGACGACCAATCAGTTCTTGTGCATGAGCATGGCGATCTTCCAGATGACCATGCGCATCTTCGGTCGTATGGCGTAGCGCCGCACGCACATCCGTTTGTCATCGACACGCTGCATCGGCGCTGGCCCGGATGAACAAGTCGAGGTTCCGGCAATGGTTAAGGAGCGGCTTCTTTCTTGGTTCGCAGGGAGTGAGTATTCGATGGAATTGAGACACCTGAGATATTTTCTCGCTGTAGCGGAGGAACTTCACTTCGCACGTGCCGCAGAGAAGCTGCACATCGAGCAATCGCCCCTGTCCCGAGCCATCAAGGAGTTGGAAGAAGAATTGGGCGTTGTGTTACTCGCCCGTACCACACGCAGTACGCGGCTGACTCGTGCTGGCAAACTCTTCATAGTGCATGTGCGCCGCGTGTTCTCCGCCTTGGAACAAGCGCGCGACAGTGTGAAAGCAGCGGCGAATGGCTTTCATGGGCAGTTGCGTGTGGCCTTGTCCGATGGCATCACGCCATCGCGCCTGCCAGCTTTGCTGGCGTTGTGCCGCCAAGAAGAACCCGAGGTTGAACTGCGATTCTTCGAGGTGCCATTGTCTCAGCAGATCAAGGGGCTGCATGAAGATATGTACGACGTGGGGTTTGCACAGTCCGATGACGTGGGCGATGGCATCGCCACCATGCCGGCCTGGAATGACACGCTCATCGTGACGGTGCCAGCGCGGCATCCGCTGCTGGCACACAAGCGCATCCCTCTGGAGGAACTGCTGCGCTATCCGCTGGTTCTGTGCGATCCACAAGTGTGCGAAGGCCATGCCAAATTCGTCGATCGGGTGCTGCGCCGAGCCGACATTGAGCCGCTGGTCGCAGAGCGTGTCGCTACGTGCGATCTGATGATGGCCTTGGTATCGGCCGGCCTCGCGCTTGGGTTTACTGGCGCCGCGCGCATTGCCGCCAATCCCGATTCAGGCGTGGTGGCCCGGCCGCTGGCATTGCGCGTGCCGCCGCTGACAACCTACCTGCTGTACCCCGACGGCGAGCCGTCCGAGGTGCTGGCGCGGTTCGTTGAGCGCGTGCAGGCCATCGAGTCACCGGAACCCGCAAGGCCCAAGGCGGGTCGTCATTCCGATTTCCTAGAGGAGCCTCCGCCATGAAGAAGACCGTCCCATTCTTGTTGGTGGCCGCATTGACTGCCTGCGGCCAGTCCGAGACGCCTCAGAAGGCCAACACGTCGGAAGCGAATATCCCGACAGTGGAAGAACTGGCGGCCAACCCCGAACGGCTCAAAGAGTTGCGCCAGCAATGCAAGACCGATCGCCCCAAGCTCGGCGACTTGCTGTGCAACCGAGTGGCCGAGGCCACACGCAAGCGGTTCTATGGCGACGTCGAAACGCCGTACACGCCGCCGAAGGAACCGCCCAAGTTCTGATCGTTGGCGATTCGCCGCATCGCCTTCATTTTTCTGTTCGACACGCCGCAATGCGCCTTCGCTTGCGGCGTTTTTCTTTGGCTCGCCGTCACACTCATTCTGTCTTTTTGCTCGACCTTTCTGCTGAAAACGGTCTTTGACCGGCACTGACCCGGCACCGATCCTGACGCCTGCGGCACGCCTTTGTGCCGCTCTTTCCATGAGGAATCAGCTCAGGAGAAATCGGAGGCCAGGTCATGCAAGGGACGAACGTGCTGTTCGGTCAGATCGCCGTCGTATTCGGCATCGTGATCGCCGGCGTGTGGGGCGCCACACAATGGACAGCAGCCGCCCTTGGCTATCAAGTACGCCTTGGCTCGCCCTGGTTCGACTTCCTTGGCACGTCGATCTACCACCCTTGGAAACTGTTTGAGTGGTGGTTCTTCTTCGGGGCCTATGCACCGGAAGTATTCGACACCGGCGGCACCATCGCCGGCACCAGCGGCATGGTCGCCGTGGGCGTTGCCATCGCCATGTCGGTCTGGCGCTCGCGCCAAGCTCGCCTCGTTACCACCTACGGCTCTGCGCGCTGGGCTAGCGCGCAGGACATTCGCAAGGCGGGCCTCACGCAACCGGCCGGCGTGTTCCTCGGCCAGCACGACCGCCAGTACCTGCGGCATGAAGGCCCGGAACACGTCCTGACCTTCGCGCCTACGCGCTCGGGCAAGGGCGTTGGCCTCGTGGTGCCGACGCTGCTTTCCTGGCCCGCATCCGCCGTCATCCACGACATCAAAGGCGAGAACTGGCAGATCACCGCAGGCTGGCGCTCGCGTTTCTCGCATTGCCTGCTGTTCAACCCGACCGATGCGAAGTCGGCGGCCTACAACCCGCTGCTGGAGGTGCGGCGAGGCGCGCATGAGGTGCGCGACGTTCAGAACATCGCAGACATTTTGGTCGATCCCGAAGGTGCATTGGAGCGCCGGAACCATTGGGAGAAAACCAGCCACGCGCTGTTGGTCGGTGCGATCTTGCATGTGCTCTACGCCGGCGAAGACAAGACGCTGCGCGGCGTCGCCAACTTCCTCTCCGACCCGGCCAGCCCGTTCGAGCTGACCTTGCACCGGATGATGACCACGCCCCACCTGGGCGATGGGCCGCATCCTGTCGTCGCTTCGGCGGCGCGCGAAGTGCTCAACAAGTCGGACAACGAGCGTTCCGGCGTGTTGAGCACCGCCATGTCGTTCCTCGGCCTGTACCGCGACCCGACGGTGGCCGAAGTCACCTCGCGCTGCGATTGGCGCATCGCCGACCTGATCGCGGTCGAGCATCCGGTATCGCTGTACCTCGTGGTGCCGCCTTCGGACATTTCGCGGACGAAGCCGCTCATTCGCCTGATCCTCAACCAGATCGGACGGCGCCTCACCGAATCGCTCGATGGCTCCGATGGCATCGAGCGCCGCCACAAGCTGCTGCTGATGCTCGATGAGTTCCCTGCGCTGGGGCGCCTGGACTTCTTCGAGACGGCGCTGGCCTTCATGGCGGGCTACGGCATCCGCAGCTTCCTCATCGCGCAGTCGCTCAACCAGATCGACAAGGCGTATGGGCAAAACCACTCCATCCTCGACAACTGCCATGTGCGCGTGACGTTCGCCACGAACGACGAGCGCACCGCCAAACGGATCTCCGAGACGCTGGGCACGGCCACCGAGCTGCGCGCCCAGCGCAACTACGCGGGCCATCGGCTCGCGCCGTGGCTGGGCCACCTGATGGTGTCGCGCCAGGAAACCGCGCGCCCGCTGCTGACGCCGGGCGAAGTGATGCAGCTTCCGCCCGACGAGGCGGTGGTGATGGTGTCCAGCGTCGCGCCAATCAAGGCGAAGAAGCTGCGCTACTACGCGGACGGCAATTTCAAGCGTCGCGTGCTGTCGCCGCCCGTACTGGCGGGCGGGCAGTACGCAGACGCGCCGCCATCGCGGCCCGACGACTGGAGCGGGTTGGCGGTTCCCGCCGTGCCCGCCGCACCGGCCACGGCATCCGCCGATGGCCTGGGTTCCACGGATGACGGCGGCCCGCGCCGCCAACCCGAACTCTCCGAAACCGTCACCTACGCCCCCGAGCTGGCCGTGCCGACTGCCGACCTCGCGCTGCTCGATGACGACGACGACCTGCCGCTTCCCCTTCCTCGCCAGCTTGACCCGGTCATGCAGCGCACGGCGCGGCTGGCTTCCCTCGACCCCAACGACGGAATCGAGCTATGAGCCACTACCGCCTCAACCTATTCATCCAGCCAGAGCACGCCAAGCGCCTGGACGAGCTGGCCGCCATGAAAGGCGTGTCCAAGTCGTCCATCGTCGCCGCTGCCTTGGCGTCCTGGCTGTCGCCCGATGCCGCCGACCAGCGCGAGGCGGCCATCGCCAAGCGGTTGGATCGCCTGTCGCGCCAAACCGAACGCCTGGAGCGCGACCAGAACATCCAGATCGAGACGCTGGCGCTGTTCATTCGCTACTACCTCACGGTCAGCACGCCAGTCCCCGAGGCACACCAAGAGGCCGCCCGCGCCCAAGGCAAAGCGCGCTTCGAGCAGTTCGTTGAACAGTTGGGCCGGCACCTGCTGCGCGGGCGCAGCCTGGTGCGCGACGTGGTGGAAGAACTGCATCCCGACCCGATGCGGATGGAAGACGCGGCGGCAGCCGCGCAAGCGCAGGAGCGTGCGTCATGAGCGCCGTTCCGCAGTCCATGAGCGCCACGTCGCTCGACCGCCGCTTCCAGATGCTGCGCACGGCGATGGGGCCGCTGATCGCCGCGGCACTCGAAGACCCGGACGTGGTGGAGGTGATGCTGAATCCCGATCGCACCCTCTGGGTGGATCGGCTTTCCAGTGGTCGGGCGCCGATGGGCGTGGAACTGTCCGAAGCGGACGGTGAGCGAATCATCCGCCTCGTGGCAGCCCATGTCGGAGCGGAGGTGCATCGCGGCCAACCGCTGCTGTCGGCCGAGTTGCCGGAAACGGGAGAACGCTTCGAGGGCATCTTGCCGCCTGCCGCGCCGGGGCCAGCCTTCGCGCTGCGCAAGCGCGCCATCGGCGTCATTCCGCTGGAGCGGTACGTCATCGACGGGATGATGACCAGCGCGCAAGCGGGCTTTCTCGTTCGCGCCGTGCGCGAGCGGCAGAACGTCTTGATCGCCGGCGCTACCAGCAGCGGCAAGACGACCCTGGCCAATGCGCTGCTGGCCGAGATTGCCGCCACGGGCGACCGCGTGCTGGTGCTCGAAGACACGGTGGAGCTGCAATGCGCGGCCCGTGACCACGTTCCCCTGCGCACGCGCGCAGGCGTGGTGTCGATGACCGAGCTGGTTCGCTCGTCCATGCGCCTGCGGCCTGATCGCGTCGTCGTTGGCGAAGTGCGCGGCGCCGAGGCGCTGGATCTCATCAAGGTATGGGGCACGGGCCACCCCGGCGGCATCGCCACGATCCATGCCGGCTCCGCGCTCGGCGCGCTGCTGCGCCTGGAGCAACTGATTCTCGAAGTGGCGGTGAATCCGCCCCGTGCGCTGATCGCCGAGGCGGTCAACGTGGTGATCCACATCGCCGGACGCGGGCGCAAGCGCCGCATCGAGAGCATCGCCCGTGTCGTCGGCTTCGACGCAGTGGGCTACCAACTGGCGGACGCGCTGGAAACGCCGTTTCCCGAGCTTCAGCCACTTCCCGATGCCGCACCCGCTGCGGCGACTTCCCCACCCCCTGACTCACTTGGAGAACTGCCATGACGCAGATGACCATTCCTGCTTTCCGTTTTTCTGCAAATCCGGCTTTGCGTCTTGCGCGGCTGCGCTGCCTGGCCCGTCCTGCGGGACAAGGGCTGCTGCTGGCCGCGCTGCTGTTGTTCCTGGCCGGAACCGCGCAGGCCGCCGGTTCCTCGATGCCGTGGGAAGGCCCGCTGCAATCCATCCTCGAATCCATCCAGGGGCCGGTGGCGCGCATCGTGGCCGTCATCATCATCATCGCCACGGGCCTCGCGCTCGCCTTCGGCGATACGTCGGGCGGATTCCGCAAGCTGATCCAGATCGTCTTCGGCCTGTCCATCGCGTTCGCCGCTTCGAGCTTCTTCCTGTCGTTCTTCAGCTTCTCCGGCGGGGCCGTCGTATGAGTGCCCCGGACACCTTCGCCGCCGGCTTCGAGGTGCCGCTGCATCGCTCGCTGACCGAGCCGATTCTGCTGGGCGGTGCGCCGCGCACCGTGGCGATCGCCAACGGCACGCTGGCCGCCGCTGTCGGGCTGGGCCTGCAATTGTGGATACCGGGCGTGGTGCTCTGGATCGTCGGCCATTCGCTGGCGGTCTGGGGCGCGCGCCTTGATCCGCAGTTCATGGCCGTGTTCGCCCGCCACATCAAACACAAGCCGCTGCTGGATGTTTGAGGGGAGGACGCCGCGATGCTGAATCTCGCCGAATACCGCCAGCGCCCGGCCTTGCTGGCCGACTGGCTGCCCTGGGCCGGACTGGTCGCGCCGGGCGTCGTCTTGAACAAGGACGGCAGTTTCCAGCGCACGGCCCGGTTTCGCGGGCCTGACCTCGACAGCGCGACGCAAGGCGAACTGATCGCCACGTCGGCGCGACTGAACAACGCGCTGCGCCGCATGGGATCGGGCTGGGCGCTATTCATCGAAGCCGAGCGCCATGCGGCCGCCGACTATCCGCGCTCGGAGTTTCCCGAGCCGCTTTCGTGGCTGGTGGAGGAAGAACGCCGGGCCGCGTTTGAGGAATCCGGCCATCACTTCGAGAGCGGCTATCACCTGACGCTGGTGTACCTGCCGCCGGAGGAATCCCGTGCTCGTGCAGCCAAGATGCTCTACGAGAACACGCCGACAAATGGCGTGGACTGGCGCGAGCGGCTGCAAGCCTTCGTCGCGGAAACGGATCGCGTCTTTGACCTGCTCGACGGCGTGATGCCGGAAATTGACTGGCTCGATGACGCGCAGACGCTGACCTACCTGCACGCGACCATCTCGACGCGGCGCTACCGCGTCGGCGTGCCCGAAGTGCCGTTCCACATCGACGCGCTGCTCACCGATTCCGCACTGATCGGCGGCCTGGCGCCCATGCTAGGCGATCAGCACCTGCGGCTGGTGTCGGTGCGGGGCTTCCCGACCTCGACCTGGCCGGGGATTCTGGACGACCTCAACCGCCTCGGTTTTGCGTACCGCTGGAGCACGCGCTTTCTCTGCCTCGACAAAGCCGAGGCGGAAAAAGAACTTTCCCGCCTGCGCCGCCAGTGGTTCGCCAAGCGCAAGAACGTCATCGCGCTGCTGCGCGAAACGATCTTCCAGCAGGAAAGCCCGCTGGTCGATACCGACGCCAACAACAAGGCCGCCGATGCCGACGCCGCCTTGCAGGAGTTGGGCAGCGATCAAGTCGCCTTCGGCTATCTGACGGCGACCGTCACCGTCATGGACGAGGACGCCGCCGTCGCAGACGAGAAGCTGCGCATGGTGGAGCGCGTCATCCAGGGTCGGGGCTTCGTCACCATCCCTGAAACGCTCAATGCCGTGGATGCCTGGCTGTCCTCGCTCCCCGGCAATGCTTACGCCAACGTGCGCCAGCCCATCGTCTCGACGCTGAATCTGGCGCACATGATGCCGGTGTCGGCGGTATGGGCCGGGCCGGAGAAGAACGAACACCTCGACGGCCCCCCGCTGATCGTGACACGCACCGACGGCGCCACGCCGTTCCGGCTGGTGACGCACATCGGCGACGTGGGCCATACGCTGGTCGCGGGGCCGACCGGCATGGGCAAGTCGGTCTTGCTCGCCACGCTGGCGATGCAATTTCGCCGCTATCGCGGCTCGCGCATCTTCGCCTTCGACATGGGCCGCTCCATGCGGGCCGCCATCCTCGGCCTGGGCGGCGAACACTACGACCTGGGCACGGATGGCGAAATCGCCTTCCAGCCACTCGCGCGCATCGACCGTGAGGGCTACCGCACCTGGGCCGCCGAATGGATCGAAGGCCGCTTGCTGCACGAAGGCGTGGCGATCGGCCCCGACGAGAAGGCGGCTATCTGGTCGGCGCTGGGAAGTCTCGCCGGTGCGCCGGTGGAGCAGCGCACGATGACGGGACTTTCCGTGCTGCTGCAATCGAACACGCTGCGACAAGCGCTGTCGCCCTATGTGCTGGGTGGCGCCCACGGCAAGCTGCTGGACGCCGACCACGACCGGCTGGGCATGGCCGACGTGCAGTGCTTCGAGATGGAGGAGCTGATGCACAGCAAGGCCGCCGTCATGGCCGTGCTGCATTACCTCTTTGCGCGTTTCGATGAACGCTTCGACGGGGCGCCCACGCTGCTGATCCTTGATGAAGCGTGGCTGTTCCTCGATGACCCGGTGTTTGCCGCGCGTATCCGCCAGTGGCTCAAGACACTGCGCAAGAAGAACGTCAGCGTCATCTTCGCCACGCAGAGCCTCGCCGACATCAAGGATTCGAGCATCGCGCCCGCGATCATCGAGAGCTGCGCGAGTCGGATTTTCTTGCCCAACCCGCAGGCCACCGAGCCGCAGATTCGCACGATCTACGAGGGCTTCGGCCTCAACAGGCGGCAGATCGAGATCGTCGCCACCGCGCAGCCCAAGCGCGACTACTACTACCAATCCCGCCTCGGCAACCGCCTGTTCGAACTCGACCTGGGGCCGGCGGCTCTGGCGTTTGCGGGCGCTTCCACGCCGCAAGACCAGCGCGACATAGACCGCGTGCTGCTGGACGCCGGCGTGCCCGGCTTCGCGGGCGCCTGGCTGCGCCATCGCGGCCTCGATTGGGCGGCCGACCTGCTGCCCTCGTTCCCCGGCCTCGCGCCGGGTTCCCTCGCTGACCAACCTCTGGAGAACCTGCCATGAATAAGCGCCTTATCGCCGCCGCCATCGCGGCCATGCTTTGCACCGCCACCGCCCATGCGCAATGGGTCGTGGTCGATCCCACGAACCTCGTGCAGAACACGCTGACCGCGATCCGCACGTTGCAACAGATCAACAACCAGATCCAGCAGCTTCAGAACGAAGCGCAGATGTTGATGAACCAGGCGCGCAACCTCGCCAGCCTGCCGTCCAGCGTGGTGAACCAGTTGCGCGCCAATTTGGCGACGACCGAGCGGCTAATCGCCCAGGCGCGCGGCCTGGCCTACGACGTGACGAATCTGGATCGGGAGTTCGCGCGCCTGTATCCCGAGCAGTACGCCGCCACCGTCAGCGGCGACCAGATGTACCGCGACGCGCAGGAGCGTTGGAGGAACACGCTCCACGGCTTGCAGACCACCATGCAGATGCAAGCGCAGGTATCGCAGAACCTGGGCGAAGACGAAAGCGTGCTGGCCGACCTCGTGGGCAAGAGCCAGTCGGCCGAAGGCGCGTTGCAGGCGATGCAGGCCATGAACCAGTTGCTGGCTTTGCAGGCCAAGCAGTCGATCCAGTCGCAGCGGCTCCAGATCACGCAAGACCGGGCCGCCTCGCTGGAGCTGGCGCGGCAGGCGGCGGCCACCGAACGCGCCCGCGAGGTGCGGCGGCGCTTCCTGGGTGAAGGCACGCCGTACACGCCGCAGCGCGTGGACTTCTACGGCAACTGACGGAGGCCGCCATGCGATGCGTCCTCGCCCTGTCGGTTTCGCTGCTTGTGGCGCTGCTGGCCGCTTGCAGCGAGCAGCCGACCGACAACCTTGCCGATGCCCTGACCGCCGATCCCGTGCGGCTCAAGGCATTGCGCGCGCAATGCGCGGCCGACCGGCAGGCCACGGGCGAGGACGCTTGCCGCGCCGCCGCCGAAGCCTTCCGGCGGCGCTTCTTCTCCGGCCAGGCCGGGCCGGATGAGTACCAGACGCTGGCCGACCTGCCGCCGATCCCGCCAAGTTTCGATGCACCGGCCGAATCGGACGACGGCAGCGAATCGCCGGCCGCATCCGATCAAGAGGACGCGCCATGAATGACGTGACCATCATCGACCGCTTCCTCAGTATCTTCGCCGCCTACATCGACTCGGGTTTCGGGCTGTTGCAGGGCGAAGTGGCCTTCCTCACCGCAACGCTGATCGTCATCGACATGACGATCGCCGGACTGTATTGGGCGATGAGCCACGCCACCGGCCAGGGCGAGGACGTCATCGCCAAGCTGCTGCGCAAGGTGCTCTACGTCGGTGCCTTCGCCTACATCATCGGCAACTTCAACTGGCTGGCCGGCATCGTGTTCCGCTCCTTCGCCGGGCTGGGCATCACCGCCACCGGCTCGGCCATCACGATGGAGAACTTCTTGCAGCCGGGCCGGCTGGCGAAAACCGGCATCGACGCAGGAGCGCCGATTCTGGAGCAAGTCGGCGAGATGGCCGGCTTCCCCGAGGTGTTCGTCAATCTTGACGCCATCACGGTGATGTTCCTCGCCTGGCTGATTGTGGTCTTGAGCTTCTTCGTGCTGGCGATCCAGCTATTCATCACGTTGATCGAGTTCAAGCTGACCACGCTCGCAGGCTTCGTGCTGGTGCCTTTCGCGCTCTGGAATAAGACGAGCTTCTTGGCGGAAAAGGTGCTTGGCAACGTGGTGTCGTCTGGCGTCAAGGTCTTGGTGCTGGCTGTCATCGTCGGCATCGGTTCGGGCGTGTTCGCGGAGTTCCAAGTCCATCCCGCCGAGCCTTCCATCGACCATGCGCTGGTCATCATGCTGGCCTCGCTCACCTTGCTGGCGCTCGGGATCTTCGGCCCCGGTATCGCCACGGGCCTGGTGTCCGGTGCGCCGCAACTCGGCGCGGGCGCGATGGCCGGGGCCGCTGTCGGCGCCGCCGGCACGGCCGTTGCCGTCGGCGCTGCCGCGACGGGCGTAGGCGGCGCCGTCATGGCCGGGGCGCGCATGGCGCCTGCCGCCGCCAAGCTCGCTGGCAGCGGCGCGCGTGCTGCCGCCTCGACGGCCAGCAGCGCACGCTCGGCGTTTCAGGCCGGTTCCGCCGCCGCAGGCGGTGGCGCGAAGGGCGCGATGGCCGGCTTGGGCAACGTCGCCAAGACCGGCGCGCAGTCCGCCGGGCGCGGCATCGCATCCCGTGCTTCCGCTGCTGGGCAACGCATGGCAGCTCCCTTCCGCTCTGGTTGGAACGGCCAGGCGGCTGACGGCGACTCGGCAGCCGGAGCATCCGGCCAGGCCGCCGCAGGCGAGGCCACGTCCGGCGCAGCCAATACACAGCCCGCTTGGGCCAAGCGGCTGCATCGCCGCCAGCAACTCACCCATGCCGCGACCACCACCGCCCATGCGCTGCGCGGCGGCGACGGCGGCGGCTCCGGCCAGGGGCCGAGCCTGCGCGATTCCGATTCATAAGGAGAACTGACAATGCGATTCAAGAAACCGCAGGTGCGCTATGCCGACACGCCGCAGCCTGCCACGCCGTACCAAGCTGCCGGCCAGGTATGGGACGAGCGTATCGGCTCGCCGCGCGTGCAGGCGAAGAACTGGCGGCTGATGGCCTTCGGTTGCCTGACACTCGCGCTGCTGATGGCTGGCGGCCTGGTGTGGCGCTCGGCGCAGTCCATCGTGACGCCCTACGTGGTGGAGGTGGACAGCGCGGGCCAGGTGCGCGCCGTCGGCGAAGCCGCCACGCCTTACCGGCCCAACGATGCGCAGACCGCGCACCACATTGCGCGCTTCGTGACGCTGGTGCGCTCGCTGTCCATCGACCCCATCGTCGTCCGCCAAAACTGGCTGGACGCCTACGACTATACGACCGACAAGGGCGCAGCCGTGCTCAACGACTACGCGCGGGTCAACGACCCATTCGCACGCATCGGCAGGGAGTCGGTGACAGTGCAGATCGCCAGCGTCGTGCGCGCCAGCGACACGTCTTTCAACGTGCGCTGGACGGAACGCCGCTACGTCAACGGCGCCGCGGCTGGCCTAGAGCGGTGGACGGCCGTGGTGTCCATCGTGCTCCAGCCGCCGCGCACCGAAGAACGCCTGCGCAAGAACCCCCTGGGCATCTACGTCAACGGCTTGTCGTGGAGCCGAGAACTGGATTCTTCCGAAGGAGCCAAGCCATGAACCTGTCTTTCCGTATTTACGTTTCCGTGCTGATGCTTGCGGCCCTGGCGGGCTGCGCCACGCAGGGCAAACCGCCGCCGGTGATTTCGCTCGATGAGCCGGTGCAGGCTCAGCCGCTGCCCGAGCCGCCCGCGCCGGTGGAGGTGGTGGCCGTACCCGAGGTGTTGCCGATGCCGGCGCAGTTGAAGCCAGCGCCCGAAGCAGAAGACGCCAAACCCACGCCGGAACCGGCCGACGAGAAGGTGCGCGTCTCGCGCGCCAATGCCGAGGCCCGCGTCGCACCCACGCGCGAGGGCTACGTCAACGCGATTCAAGTCTGGCCCTTCACCGATGGCGCGCTGTATCAGGTCTATGCCGCCGTGGGTCGCGTGACCGTGATTTCGCTCCAGCCGGGCGAAGAACTGGTGACGGTAGCCGCCGGCGATACCGTGCGCTGGATCGTGGGTGACACGTCCAGCGGCAGCGGCGCCGAGTTGCGCGTGAACGTGCTGGTCAAGCCGATTCGCTCGAGCCTCAAGACCAACCTCGTCATCACTACCAGCCGCCGCACCTATTTGCTTGAGCTGACCTCGACGGAAAAGACGTGGATGGCGTCGGCGTCATGGGAGTACCCGCGCGACCGGATGCTGGCATTGCAGCGCCAGGCGCAGGCGGCCAGTGCCGCCGCCCCGGTCGATACCGGACTGTCGCTGGAGAAGCTGCGGTTCCGCTACGCGATCAGCGGCAGCAATCCGCCGTGGAAGCCGCTGCGCGCCTTCGATGACGGCGAGAAGGTCTATATCCAGTTTCCGCCGGGCATCGCGCAAGGCGAGCTGCCACCGCTGTTCGTCATCGGCGCGCAGGGCGATGGACAACTGGTGAACTACCGCTTCCGCTCGCCGTACTACATCGTGGATCGGCTGTTCGGCGCGGCCGAACTGCGCCTGGGCAGTGACAAGGGCGACGTGGTGCGAATCGAGCGCACGGACGGCGTTGCGCGGAGGAACTGACCATGAGCCAAGACGACGCCCCTGACCTTGCCACGCCGCAGGCGGGCAAGGTAGCGCCCGAGGCGGTGGCGCTGCGCGCCCAGCCGCGCCCGGTCACGCGCCTGAATCGGCGCACGCTGGCCATCCTTGCCGGCGGCCTGTCGGTCGCCGTGTTCGGGGCCACGATCTGGTCATTGCAGCCGCAGCGGCGCGGAGCCAGCGAGCAGGCCGAGCTTTACAACGTCGATCGCGTGTCGAAGTCCGAAGGGCTGGACGCGCTGCCAACCGATTACTCGAAGCTGCCGGCCTTGCCGCCCGCCGCACCCGAACTGGGGCCGCCACTACCGGGCGATCTTGGCCCGGCCATCGTGAACTCGCAGCAGCCGGTGACACCGGCCTATACGCCTCCGGGTCACGATCCCGAGGATGCCTTGCGCAAGGAAGCTGATGCGGCGGCGGCTTCGTCGGTGTTCTTCCGCTCGGGCGGCCAAGGCCAGGCCGCCGCCACGGTGGCGCAGGCGGCGCCGGGGGTGCCTGGCGCTGCCAGCGCGCTCGCGGCCTTCGACCCACTCGCTGCCGGGCCGGCCTCTGTGGCTGCACAGCCAGCCGATCCGACCGCCGTGCAGAACCGGCAAGACCAGAAAGAGGCATTCCTGAAAGGCGGCTCTACGGAAACCCGCAATTCCGGCAACCTGGCGCTGCCGGCATCGCCTTATCAGGTGATGGCGAGCACGGTGATCGCCGGCGCGCTGGTGACAGGTATCAAGTCGGACTTGCCGGGCGACGTGATCGCCACGGTGACAGAGCCGGTCTATGACACGGCCACGGGCAAGTTCCTGCTGATCCCGCAGGGATCGCGCATCCTCGGGCGCTACAACAGCCAGGTCAGCTACGGGCAGAGCCGCGTGCAGGTGGTGTGGAACCGGATCATCCTGCCCGATACGTCCTCGCTGACGCTCGACAACCTCGTGGGCACCGACCCGGCCGGCTACGCCGGCCTGGAAGACGACGTGGACTGGCATTGGGATCGCATCGTCGCCGGTGCTGTGCTGACGACGCTGCTGGGCGTTGGCGCCGAGCTGGCCGCGCCGGAGAACCGCCAGGACGGCAACCGCATCGTCATCGCCGGACGCGACAGCGCACAGGACAGCATCAATCAGGTCGGCCAGGAGATGACCCGGCGCAACATGAACATCCAACCCACGCTGACCAGCCGGCCCGGCCTGCCGGTGCGGATCATCGTCAACCGGGATCTTGTGCTGCGGCCGTACCAGCCGCTGTTCTTCAACCGGGGGGCTTCGCAATGAGCACGACCAAGAAGCTGCGGCTCGGGCCGCTGCCCAAGACCGAAAGCGTCAAGCTGACCTTCGCCTGTCCGGCCAGCCTGAAAGCCGACCTCGATCGCTACGCCGCGCTGCACGCGCAGGCGTATGGCGAGGCGGTAGATGCCATGACGCTGATCCCGCACATGCTGGAAGCCTTCATGGCGGGAGACAGGGGATTCAGGAAGGGCACGGCCACGCGGAGCGCGCCATCGAAGCCGGCATGATGGTGTCGTACATCGCCCGCCGCATCCATCGAACGCGCAGCCCCAAGGCTGCGCGTTCTTCGTTCTGGATGCCGCCAAGCCTCTTGGGCTATGATGATGCGGCAGGCCCGCCGTTCCTCGGCAATCAAGCACGACACAGTGCGATGCGGCTTCCCCTCCCGACGCTCTTATGTGGCTCCTAGCCCACGAAGCCGCAGTGCTGCAAAGCGGCCCCGAAAAGAGCTAACCTACTGCCCCACATACGGTTTCAAGCCCTTCGTGATTTACACGAAAGACTTGACACCGGCACTTTTTTGTGTGCGGGAAACAAGCGGAACCGCCGGGCTTGAGCCAGAGTCAGAGGGAAAACATCACTTAGGGAGCCTTTCCATGGACTTTATCCGCATCATCATCGCCATCATCCTGCCGCCGCTGGGGGTGTTTCTGCAGGTGGGGTTCGGCGGGGCGTTCTGGCTGAATATCCTGCTGACCCTGCTGGGCTATATCCCGGGGATCGTGCATGCGGTGTACATCATCGCCAAGCGCTGAGGCGGGTTGTACACCGAGCCTTGTGGGAGCGGGTTTACCCGCGATGAGGGTAGCGAGCCCACCGACGTCATCGCGGGTGAACCCGCTCCCACAGGGTCCGTATCAAGTCAGCCTTCGAGAATCCGGCTGTAGAACTTCCATTCCTCTTCCAGCGCATGGGCCAGGTTCTCGGCTCGCCTGAAACCATGTCGCTCGCCCGGGTAGAAATGCCCCTCGGTCTCGACGCCGTTGGCCTTGAGGGCATCAAGCATCGAGCGGGTCTGTTCCGGCACTACTACCGCATCCAGCTCGCCCTGGAAGAAGATCACCGGCACGCGGATGTTGCGCGCATGCAGCAGCGGCGTGCGCGCGCGATAGCGCTCGGCATCCCGCTCGGGATCGCCGATCAGCCAGTCCAGGTAATCCCCTTCGAACTTGTGCGTGGCCCGCGCCAGCGCCAGGGGATCGCTGACCCCGTACAGGCTGGCGCCACCGCGGAAGACATCCTGGAAGGCCAGGGCGCATAGCGTGGTGTAGCCGCCGGCACTGCCGCCACGGATGAACGCCTGGTACGGGTCGATCAGGCCCTCTGCGGCCAGATGCAGCACCGCCGCGCAGGCATCTTCCACATCGATCTCGCCCCAGCGCAGGTGCAGCGCCTGTCGGTAGGCACGGCCATAGCCGCTGCTGCCGCGATAGTTGAGATCGGCCACGGCGAAGCCGCGCTGGGCCCAGTACTGGATGCGCGGGTCGAGCACGGGGTAGCAGGCCGAGGTCGGCCCGCCGTGGATGAAGACGATCAGCGGCGCCGGCTTGCGGCCGTTCATCGCCGGGTAGAAGAAACCATGTGCCTCGCTGTCACCGCTGGGGTAGGTGAAGCCGCGTGGCCGGCTGACCTGGTCGGCCGGCAGCGGCGCGACGCCACCGGCCAGCACCTGCACCGAGTGATCGTGGCGGTCGATGGCGATCACCGCCGCCGGCAGCACCGGCGAGGCGGCGACGGCGTAGATGAAGTCGCCGTCCAGGTCCAGGCAACGGAAGCGGCTGTAGTCGCTGGTGAAGGCTTCCAGCTCGCCGTTCGCCTTGCGCAGCCCGAGGCGTGAGAAGCCCTGCTCGAACCAGGTCGCCAGGTAACCGCCATCCACCGGCAGCCAGGTACTGGCGCCCAGTTGCCAGGGCGCGGCGGCGTGGTCGGCGGCTTCGGCCGGCAGCGGCTGCCAGCCCCGGGCGGTTTCGCCCCAGGGTTGCCAGAAACCGTTCAGGTCGGACAGGCAATACAGCCGGCCCTCGGTATCGAAGCGCGGCTGCTGCAGGGACTGCGCCGGGCCGCTGTCACCGGCAACGCAGCGGGTCTGGCCATCGGCTTCGCGCACGTACAGGCGGGTGGCGGTCCAGGGCTGATCGGGACGGCTCCATTCGATCCAGGCCAGGCGCTGGCCGTCGTCGCTCAGGGTCGGCGAGGCGTAGAAATCGGCACCTTCTGCCAGTACTTCGCGTGTGCGTTCGGCGATGGCGACCAGGCGATGTTGGGTGCCGCTTTCCTCGACAGCCAGCACCCGATCGCCGGCCCGGACCAGGTCGCCGTAGCGCCGCTCGCCCTCGGTCAGCGCGCGTGGCGGGCTGCCGTCCAGACCCTGCCGATACAGCTGCTGGTCCGCCTCGTTGACGAACACCAGGCTGTCGTCGCCCAGGCAGAACGAGCGCCCACCGTACTCGTAGACCCGGCTGCGCACGCTGAAACCATCCGGCGTCAGGCAGCGCGCCTGGCCATCCCGCCATTGCCAGATGCGGCAGGCGCCGTCGCGGGGGCGGAATTCGTTCCAGAACAGGCCGTGGCGGCCGGCTTCGAGTTCGGCGAAGTCGGTGCCGGCCGCGACGGCCTGTTGCGCGCTGAAATGTTCAGCCGCGGGCGATAAGTCGTGAGGTGCGCTCATTGCGGAAAGTCATCTCCTTGATGGTCAGGGCGGCGGTCTCGGCCTCCTCCCGTGCCTTGAGGATGACGCCGTGGTCCGCCGATTTGGAGCATACCGGGTCGGCCTTGCTGGCGTCGCCGGTGAGCATGAACGCCTGGCAGCGGCAGCCGCCGAAATCCCGTTCCTTCTCGTCGCAGGAACGGCACGGCTCGGGCATCCAGTCGTAACCACGATAGCGGTTGAAGCCGAACGAGTCGTACCAGATGTGCTGCATGCTGTGCTCGCGCACGTTGGGGAACTGCACCGGCAACTGCCGCGCGCCGTGGCAGGGCAGGGCGGTGCCGTCCGGGGTCACGGTGAGGAACACGCTGCCCCAGCCGTTCATGCAGGCCTTGGGCCGCTCTTCATAGTAGTCCGGGGTGACGAAGATCAGCTTGCACGGATTGCCTTCGGCCTTGAGCCGCTCGCGGTATTCGTTGGTGATGCGCTCGGCGCGCTCCAGCTGTGCCTTGGTCGGCAGCAGGCCGACCCGGTTGAGGTGGGCCCAGCCGTAGAACTGGCAGGTGGCGAGTTCGACGAAGTCGGCTTCGAGGGCGATGCACAGCTCGATGATGCGGTCGATGCGGTCGATGTTGTGCCGGTGGGTGACGAAATTGAGCACCATCGGATAGCCCTGGGCCTTGACCGCGCGGGCCATCTCCAGCTTCTGCGCGAAGGCCTTCTTCGAGCCCGCCAGCAGATTGTTCACCTGCTCGTCGCTGGCCTGGAAGCTGATCTGGATATGGTCCAGGCCGGCCTTGCGGAAGGTGGCGATCTTCTCCTCGGTGAGGCCGATGCCGGAGGTGATCAGGTTGGTGTAGTAGCCCAGGCGGCGGCCTTCGCCGATCAGCTCGGCGAGGTCCTGGCGCACCAGCGGTTCGCCGCCGGAGAAGCCCAGCTGCGCCGCGCCCATTTCCCGCGCCTCGGCCATCACCTTGAACCACTGCTCGGTGCTCAGTTCCTTGCCTTGCTCGGCGAAGTCCAGCGGGTTGGAGCAGTACGGGCATTGCAGCGGGCAGCGGTAGGTCAGCTCGGCCAGCAGCCACAGTGGCAGGCCCACCTCGGGCTTGTCACTCAAGGGTGATCCAGTGTTCGGCACGGGCCACCTCCATGAATTGCTCGATGTCTTCAGGCAGTTCCGGAACACCGGGGAATTTCTCGTCGAGCAGGGCGATGATCGCGTTCACGTCGCGCTCGCCGTCGATCAGCTCGCCGATCAGCGCCGCGCTCTCGTTGAGCTTGATCATGCCCTCGGGGTAGAGCAGCACATGGGCTTTCTGCGCCGGTTCGTACTGGAAGCGGTAGCCGGGACGCCAGCGCGGCGTCAGGTGACGGTCGAAGCTCATAGCGCGATCCCCTTGTGCCAGACCCGCTCGCTGGTGACGCTGTAGTAGGGCGGGCGGTTGAGTTCGTAGGCCATGCTCATGGCATCGAGCATGCTCCACAGGATGTCCAGCTTGAACTGGAGGATTTCCAGCATACGCTGCTGGCCTTCCACGGTCGTGTAGTGCTGCAGGGTGATGCTCAGGCCGTGTTCGACATCACGCCGCGCCTGGCTCAGGCGGGTGCGGAAGTAGGTGTAGCCGGCCGGGTCGATCCAGGGGTAGTGCTGCGGCCAGGTGTCGAGGCGCGACTGGTGGATCTGCGGGGCGAACAATTCGGTCAGCGAGCTGCTGGCCGCTTCCTGCCAGCAGGCGCGGCGGGCGAAGTTGACGTAGGCGTCGACGGCGAAGCGCACGCCGGGCAGCACCAGTTCCTGGCTGCGCAACTGGTCCGGATCCAGGCCCACCGCCTGGCCGAGGCGCAGCCAGGCTTCGATGCCGCCGTCCTCGCCGGGCGCGCCATCGTGGTCGAGCAGGCGCTGGATCCACTCGCGGCGCACTTCCCGGTCCGGGCAGTTGGCGAGGATCGCCGCGTCCTTCATCGGGATGTTCACCTGGTAGTAGAAGCGGTTGGCGACCCAGCCCTGGATCTGTTCGCGGGTCGCGCGGCCTTCGTACATCGCCACGTGGTAGGGGTGGTGGATGTGGTAGTAGGCGCCCTTGGCGCGCAGGGCCTGTTCGAATTCGGCGGGGGACAGCGGCTTGCTCATGGCGGCTCCTAAAGCTCGATGCTCATGCCGTCGAAGGCGACTTCCACGCCACGGCGGTCCAGCTCGGCGCGCTCGGCCGAGTCCTCGTCGAGAATCGGGTTGGTGTTGTTGATGTGGATAAGCACCTTGCGCTGGCGCGGGAAACCGTCGAGCACTTCGAGCATGCCGCCGGGGCCGTTCTGCGGCAGGTGGCCCATCTCGCTGCCGGTGCGGGTGCCGACGCCGCGGCGCTGCATCTCGTCGTCGTCCCACAGGGTGCCGTCCACCAGCAGCACGTCGGCGTCGTGCATGCGTTGCAGCAGGCTGGCGTCGACCTTGCCCAGGCCCGGGGCGTAGAACAGTTTGCCGCCGGTGCGCAGGTCCTCGACCATCAGCCCGAGGTTGTCGCCGGGGTGCGGGTCGAAGCGGTGCGGTGAGTAGGGCGGCGCAGCGCTGCGCAGCGGGAAGGGGCTGAAACGCAGGTTGGGGCAGGCGTCGATGACGAAGCTGGCGTCCAGTTCGATGCGGTTCCAGGCCAGGCCACCGTTCCAGTGCTGGAGCATGTTGAACAGGGGGAAGCCGGTGGTCAGGTCCTGGTGGACCATGTCGGTGCACCAGACCTGGTGCGGGCAGCCTTCGCGCAGGCTGAGCAGGCCGGTGGTGTGGTCGATCTGGCTGTCGAGCAGGATGATCGCGTCGATGCCGCTGTCACGCAGGGCGCGGGCCGGCTGCATCGGGGCGAAGCCTTGCAACTGCGCGCGGATGTCCGGCGAAGCGTTGCAGAGGATCCAGTGCACGCCGTCGTCGGACAGGGCGATGGACGATTGCGTGCGGGCCGAGGCGCGCAGGGTGCCGTCACGGAAACCCTTGCAGTTGGCGCAGTTGCAGTTCCACTGCGGGAATCCGCCGCCGGCGGCGGAACCCAGGATCTGGATGTACATGGTTGGCTCCCGCCTTCTCCGAAAATGAAAACGCCCCGGCTGGCCGAGGCGTCGTACCGCAAAAAGACTCAGCGATTCGCGAAGTACATGGTCACTTCAAAGCCGATACGCAGGTCAGTGTATGCAGGTTTGGTCCACATGGGATTACTCCTTCCGGATAGGTCTGGTGAGGGACAGCTACTCATTTAGTCCATCCCAGGGAATGAAGGGTTCAAGTCGCCGGGATTGCGCAATCTTACAAGAGTTTTTGAACTGGATGGTTAATCAAGAATGAAAGGTCTTTTACCCGGGCGGTAACGATCAGCCGGGTGCGGGGCCGTTGGCGAGGATCAGCCAGTGCGTTTCGCTGGCCAGATCGGCCCAGGCGCGATCGATATCGTGCTGCTGCAGTTGCTCGATTCGCGCGGCGAGAACGTCCGGATCGGCAAGCTGATTGCCCGCCAGATGCGCCTGCCAGAGCCACTCGGCGACTTCTGCGTTGGGCATCAGTGGCTCGTGGAACTGTGCGGCCAGGGTGTCCCGGCTGGCGTCCAGCAGCGGGGCGGGGCGGGCCAGGAAGTCGCGCAGGTGATCGAGGATTTCCCCGTGGCTGGCGCTCGGCGACTGCACGCCGAACATCAGGCCGTTGTGGCCCTGGATCTGACGAAAGGCACTGAATACTGCGTAGCCCAGTTGCAGCTCGCTGCGCAGGCGTTGGTAGAACGGGCCCTGGATCAGCTGGGCGAGCAGGCGCCCTGCGGCTTCGTTAGCGACGGGCGAGAACAGCAGCAGGGCCTGTTCGTCCCCGGTGTCGCCGGATGGGTACCACCCGGCCGGAAGGCGCGGCGGCGGGACGGGCTGTTGCGGCTTGTCGTCGAGGCGCGCCAGCAGCTGGTTCAGGGCGTTCTGCGCCTGGTTATCGAAGCCGGTCGCCAGCGCGGTCCAGCCGGGTGCATTGGCGGGCGCAAGCAGGTGCGGCAGTTGCTGCATCAGTTGGCGGATCGGAATCAGGCGCGGTTCATGAGGTTCGCTGGCCGGCGCCGGGTGCTCCAGTATCGCCAGTGCTTGCCCGATCACCGCCAGCACGGGGGCAGGGGATCCGCTGCAGCGCAATTGCCAGGTGCTCGCGCTACGGGTCCATTGCAGTTCCACGCCGGCGCGGCTGGCGCGCTCGGCCAGGGGTTTCAGCACATCGCCCAAGTGGCCGGCCTGCCAACGCAGATACAGCGCGGCAAAGTTGCGCGAGGCCGGGAGGACCGGGCTGACCACCAGGCCGGGCGGCACGGGCGTGCTTGCGGTGGCGGGAATGACCGCCGTCAGCAGCGGTTCCGGCGCCGGCAGTTGCCAGGGGTGCCGGGAGGTGCCGGGATGCTTAGGCACGGTGGACACACCCTCGTCGCGCCTCGCCAGTTCCAGGGCGCCGGGTGAGCGGATGGCTTGCAGGCGCTCATGCTCCAGCAGCAGCTCGCGGTGATCGGCCGTGCCGAAGAATGCCAGCCAGTCGTGGATCAGTTTTTCGACTTCCTCGCGGTCCGCCGTTGAACTCAGCTTCGCCTTCACCTGCAGCAGCGCCTGTCCGGCGAACCGGTACAGCGCAGTGGCGCTGAAATGCTCCAGCCAGCCGCGCGCGCGCAGTTCATGCACCAGGCCGCCGGGACGGCTGTCGGCGATGCCGGCGAGGTAGTAATCGAGATTGGCGTCGGCGGGAAGATCCTCGAAGGCGACCAGCAGGTCCAGCTGGCCGGGGATCTGTTCGGGGTCCAGCGGCCTGTCGAGCAAGGGCGGCGGGGCGGTCTGCACCACTGTCGATCCCGTGGCGAACAGCCCGCCGAACTTCTGCGCCAGGGCTGCCAGTGCCTCCGGTGGCTGCGGTCCGCTCAGACTCAAGAGCATCTGCCCGGCCTGGTAGAAGCGCCGATGGAAATCGGCCAGAGCCTCCTGGAACGCCGGCTCGTCGATGGGCAGCGACTCCCGGTTCCCCGCATGAAAGCCAGCGAGCGGATGCTGCGCCGACACGCTGCGCAGCAAGGCGTACTCGCGCTGCGCCTCGGCATTGCCGGACCAGGCGACCCATTCGGCGTGGATCACCTCGCGTTCGGCGCGCTGCCGCTCCAGCGTCAGCACTGGATTGGCCAGCATGTCGCACAGGCGCTCCAGCGCGCCGGGCAAGGCGCTCAGCGGGACCTCGAAGAAAAACTCGGTGTGGCGCTCGCGGGTCGTGGCGTTGAGTTGCCCGCCCTGGCGCTGGACGAAGCGCATTAGCCCGTCTTCCACCGGGAAGCGCGTGGTACCGAGGAAGAACAGGTGTTCGAGGAAGTGCGCGAGCCCGGGATAGGTCGCCGGCGCATCGTGGCTGCCGGCCTGTACCCGCACCGCCGCCGCGCAGCGCTTCAGGTGCGGCGCATGGCACAACCTGGCCCGCAGGCCGTTGCTCAGGGTGAGGTATTGGAGGGGGCTGGACATGACGGCTCCGAAAACGCGCGAACCGTCATGCTAGCGGATAACTCAGTCCCGTGGCGCGTCGTGCAGTTCGCTGCGCAGGTCCTGCAGGTAGGGCGTGTTGGCGCGGCCTTCGAGCACCCGTTGCAGCTCGATGTCCGCCGAGAGCAGCGCCTCGTCGCGACCGGCCATGGCGAGGATGCTGCCGTCCGGACCGACGATGCTGCTGTGCCCGCAGTACTGGATCTCGCCTTCGGCACCGCAGTAGTTGGCATACACCAGGTAGCACTGGTTCTCGTAGGCGCGGCTGCGCACGGTGACCTGGCAGATGAAGTCGTAGGGCTCCATGTTCGCCGTCGGCACCAGGATCAGCTCGGCGCCGTCCCGGGCCAGGCGCCGCGCGTTCTCCGGGAACTCGATGTCGTAGCAGATCAGCATGCCGACCTTCCAGCCATTCAGCTCCACCACCGGGAAGTGGTTGGCACCGGGGCTGAACATGGCCCGGTCGAGCCCGCCGAACAGGTGGGTCTTGCGGTAGTTGGCGAGGCTGCGGCCGTGGCCGTCGATCAGTTGCACGCTGTTGTACACGCGGCCATCGTCGGCGGCCTCGGGATACCCGTAGACGATGGCGAGGCGGTTGGCCTGGGCGATCTCCACCACGCGCATCGCCGACGGACCGTCCGCGGCCTCGGCCAGGCGCGCGGCGGCTTCGCTGCCGATGTTGTAGCCACTGAGGAACATCTCCGGGCACACCAGCAGCTCGGCGCCGCGGGCGGCGGCGAGCCGGGCCTGGTGTTCCAGGCGCTCCAGGTTGCCGGGCAGGTCCAGCGGCTGCGGAGAGCCCTGGTAGAGGGCGATACGCATGGCGATTCTCCTGTCAGTCGGCCAGGGCGATGGGGCCGATCTCGTCGAACACATCGCCCGGGCCGGGGTTGTCGGGGTGGGTGCGCCCACCGAAGTGGTTCATGATGCCCCAAACCGCGTTCAAGGAGGTCTGCACCGCGCCCTCGACCCAGGCCGGGGTCCAGGATACGTCGTCGCCGGCGATGAAGATGCCGCGCTGCTCGGCCGGCATGTCCTGCTGCATGAAGTGCGCGTACATGCGCTGGTTGTAGCGGTAATGGCCTGGCAGGGCGCCCTTGAAGGCACCGAGGAAATACGGGTCGGCCTCCCACGACACGGTGATCGGGTCGCCGATGATATGCCCGGCGATATCCACTTTCGGGTAGATCTTCTTCAGCGCGTCGAGGGCCAGCTTCACGCGTTTTTCCACCGGGTGCGGGAGCATCTTCAGGGCGTCGCTCATCCACGAGTAGGACAGGCAGATCACCCCTGGCTTGTCGTCGCCGTTGTCGAACAGGTAGGTGCCGCGGGTGAGGCGGTCGGTGAGGGTCATGCTCATCAGGTCGCGGCCGGTCTCCGGGTCCTTGTCCTTCCAGAACGGCCGGTCGACCATGACGAAGGTCTTCGACGACTGCATGTAGCGGGTGCGGTCCAGGGCCATCCACATCTTCTGCGAGAACAGCGATTCCTCGCATTCGATCTGGGTGGTCAGCAGCCAGCTCTGGCAGGTGGTCAGCACTGCGGCGTAGCTACGGGTGTCGCCCCAGTTGTCGGTGACCGCCAGGCTGCCGTCCTCGTTGCGGGCGATGCGCTTGACCCCCGGGCGCGGTGCGCCACGGTGCAGCGAAGCGAGGCTGGTGCCCTCGGGCCAGTGTGCGCAGCGCTGCGGCACGTGCTTCCAGATGCCCAGCGGCACCTGCTCGACGCCGCCGACGACGAGGTGCTGGTGGTCGTCGCAGTTGGTCATCACCACGCGGAAGATTTCCAGCATCGAGTTGGGGAAGTCCGAGTCCCAGCCGCCGGTGCCGAAGCCGACCTGGCCGAACACCTCGCGGTGCAGGAAGCTCAGCTTGGCGAAGGATTTCGAGGTGGCGACGAAGTCATAGAAGGTGCGGTCGTCCCACAGCGGGACCAGGGTGTTCCACAGCTCTTTCAGGCGCGGCACGTCGCGGTCGCGGATGGCCTGCTGGATATCGCCGAAGCGCGCGCCGTCTTCCAGGGCATCGGCCCAGGCGTCGGCGACTTCCTGGAACAGCTTGGGCAGGTCGCTGATCTTTTGCGCGTAGTAGGTGTTGCCTTCGAGGTCGATCACCGTGCTGCCCGAGGCCGGGGTCAGGGGGTTGGGGAAAGGCTTGGTCTCAAGGCCCAGCTTGTCGACGTAGTGGTAGAACGCCGTGGACGATACCGGAAAGCGCATGCCCCCCAGCTCGGCCACGATTCCTTCGGTGCCGGCGAAGGCTTGCGAACGCAGGCGCCCACCCATCTTCGAGGCCTCGTAGACCACGGGTTTCAGGCCCAGCTTCATCAGTTCGTAGGCCGCCACCAACCCGGCGATCCCGGCACCGACGATCGCCACTTCCTCGCCATGCCGCTCGGCCGGAATGCTGCCCAGGCCGGCGGGATGCTCGATCCAGTCGTCGAAGGCGAAGGGGAAGTCGGGGCCGAAGATGGTGACGGGCTTTTTGCCGTCGGCCGGGTGGCGGTTGTTCTTGTTCATGATTGACCTTGCCAGGGGGCTTCGCGGGGTGCGCAGCCTGAGTATAGGAAATGCCTGGGGGTCAATTTTAGGGAGGCGGGTGTTCGTTATTAAGATGCAGAGTGTTGTCGTTTTGTGGTGTTTTTGGTCGATATGACCGGTTTTATTTACAGAGTGACGATTGTGGTGATTCTTATGGCCTCATCGCTGGCTTGCCAGCGATCGAATACACCACGGATCAAACAGGCTGCCCGCGATCCACCTTGCTGCTGAGGATGATCGAGGTGGTGGTCTTCTCCACGCCCTCCAGGCTGCCGATCTGGTCCAGCAACTGGTCCAGTTGCTCCGGCGACTCGCTGCGCAGCCAGGCCACGTAGTCGAACTCGCCACTCACCGCGCACAGCTGCTGCACCTGGCCCATGGCGCTCAAGCGCCGGACGATCTCGCGCCCGGCCCGGGGCTGCACGGTAATCCCCACATACGCCTGCAACCCGCCATCGATCACCCGCTGCCCCAGGCGCACGCCATAGCCGCTGATGACCTTGGTCTTCTCCAGCCGGGCAATCCGCGCCGTCACCGTGGTGCGCGCGATGCCCAGTTGCCGGGCGAGGGTGGCGACGCTCTCGCGGGCATTGATCTGCAGGGCGGCAATCAACTGGCGGTCGATTTCGTCGAGGGCGTGGGTGCGGCTTTCGGACATGGGCTTCTCAAGGGCGAGGTGGCGAACCGCGCCAGTGTACCGTCAACCCAGCGCCTTGAAGCAGTGCTCCATCCCCGGAAACGCGCCGCCCCGCACCTCCTGCGCGTAGGCCGCGAGTGCCTGGTCGATCGGCCCGGCCAGCTCGGCGTAACGCTTGACGAAGCGGGGCTGGTATTCGCCGAACAGCCCCAGCAGGTCCTCGGTCACCAGTACCTGGCCATCGCAGGCCGGCGAGGCGCCGATGCCGATGGTGGGGATCTGCAGTTCTTCGCTCAGCGCCCGGGCCAGCGGTTCGGCGATGCCTTCCAGCACCACCGAGAAGGCGCCGGCCGCCTGCATCGCCAGGGCGTCGCGGCGGACCCTGGCGGCGCTTTCGGCGTCCCGTCCCTGGGCACGGAAACCGCCCTCGGCGTTGACCTGTTGCGGCATCAGGCCGATATGCGCCATCACCGGGATGCCGCGCTGGCACAGGTAGGCCACGGTGTCGGCCATCTCCTCGCCGCCTTCCAGCTTGAGGCCCTGTGCGCCGGTTTCGCGCAGTACCCGCGCGGCATTGAGGAAGGCCTGTTCCTGCGAGGCCTGGTAGGTGCCGAACGGCATGTCCACTACCACGCAGGCGCGCTGCGCACCGCGCATCACCGCCTGGCCGTGGGCGATCATCATGTCCAGGGTCACGCCCAGGGTGCTGGTCATGCCATACAGGACCATGCCTACCGAGTCGCCGACGATGATGATGTCGGCGTGGGCATCCACCCAGCGCGCCATCGGCAGGCTGTAGGCGGTCAGCGCCACCAGGCGGCCGGCGCCCTTGCGCTGGCGGATGGCGGGGATGCTCAGGCGGCTTTCGCGGATCTGCGTGCTCATGACAAGGCTCCTGTTGGTCAACGAGACGCGCCGCAGGCTAACATCGCTGCTAATGGCTCACTTGAGCAAAGGAGACGATCAATGCCGCAAAGAGGCCAAGACCTTGTGCCGCCGGTGCCGGACCGCATCGGGCGGGCGGTGCACGGGCGCATGTTCGACATTCCGCCGGGCTATCGGGTGCAGATGCATACCCACGAATGGGTGCAGTTCACCTACGCCAGTGCCGGGATCATGCAGGTGCTCACCGAAGACCACAGCTACCTGCTGCCGCCGCAATGCGGCATGTGGATCCCCGCAGGGGTGCGGCACACCGTGTACAGCGAGCAGGCCCTGGCCTTTCGCAGCCTGTACCTCACCGACGCGATCCTCCTGGGCTATCGCCGCGACTGCGCGGTGGTGCAGGTGACGCCGCTGGTGCGCGAGTTGATCGGCAGGGCCAGCGGCTTTGGCAACGACTATCCCGAGGACGGCCCGCAGGCGCGGCTGCTGCAGGTGCTGGTGGATGAGTTGCGCGAGCTGCCGGAGGCGCCCTTCAGCCTGCCGCTGCCCAGCGACCCGCGCCTGCGGCGGATCACCGATGCCTTGCAGGCGGCGCCGGAGGACGGGCGCACCATCGAGGAATGGGCCAGCCAGGTCGGCGCCTCGCGGCGCACCCTGGCGCGGCTGTTCCAGGCGCAGACGCAGTTGTCCTTCCAGACCTGGCGCCAGCGTCTGCGCCTGCTCACCGCCTTGCCCCTGCTGGCCCAAGGCAGCAGCGTGACCGTCGTGGCCAACGAACTGGGCTACGACTCGGTGTCGGCCTTCATCGCCCTGTTCCAGCGCCACTACGGCACCACGCCGGGCGCCTGGGCTTCCCAGGCGCTCTAGCGCAACGGCATGGCGACCGGTCGCAACGGTGCCGAGTCGCCGCCGCGGATCTTCAGGGGTCCACCGATGAAGGCGAACTCGTAGACCTTGTCCCGGGACAGCTCGTCCAGCGCCACCAGTTCCATGATCGGCACACCTTTCTGCGCCAGCAGGTAGCTGTGCAGCGGCACGTAGTCATCGGCGACTTCCGACGGGAAGGCCTCGAAGCTCAGGTTGTCGGCGCCGAGGATCATCGCCTTGCCGCTCTCCACCAGGAAGCGCGCCGCATCCAGGCCCATCCCCGGCGACTGGCGCATGTAGGCCTGCGGTTGCTCGTAGAGCTTCATGCGACCGGTGCGGATCAGCACGATATCGCCGCGCTCCAGCTGGGTGCCCTGGCGCTTGAGGGCATCTTCGAGGTCCTGGCGGGTGATGCGGTAGTCGTCGGCCAGCATGTCCACGCCCTTGGCCGCCGCCACGTCGATCAGTACGCCACGGGCTACCAGCGGCGGGAATTTCTCCACGCCGGTCTTCTTCCAGCCGCGGTCGCCGAGGTGTTCGTCGGCGCTGAAGTTGTTCCAGACCTTGCCGTCGATGCCGAAGTGGTTGAGCGCGTCGATATGGGTGCCGGTATGGCCGTACATGGAGAAGGCGCTGCCGCTGTAGCTGCGCAGCGCGTTCATGCCGTGGCCGACGCCGAGGGGGTCGTCGACCACGGTGCCGCGCGGGGTGTGGGTCATCCAGAACTGGTAGTGCGGATCGCCGGCGGCCTGCCAGCTGGGCATGCCGATGTAGTACTCGGTGGCGAGGTCGTAGACCCGGGTCGCATCGACCCGCGACATCACGGCGGCACGGGACTTGTCGGTGATCAGGTTGAGGCGGCCGATCTCGTCTTCCGGGCCCCAGGGGCTGGTACCGACCTTCGGGGGTTCACCGGCGTGGACGACGGCACTCAGGGCCAGCAAGGTGGCAAGCAGCGGGGTTTTCATCAGCAGTCGCTCCTGTTTCGCGAATGCCCGGGCGCAACGGCTCGCGGACGCGCAAGTGGCGGTCGCGGCGATGGGCGAGGGCGGGAAAGTGAGGCTGCGTCGGGCCCGACGAAACGAGCCCAGTCTAGGCGCAACGCGCGGCGGGATTAAGGCCGCGACGGTGCAGGGATATTTCGCTCAGGGTTGATGATCGCTGCCCATGGCGGCCGGCAGATGCTCGGCCAGGTAGTCGACGAAGGCGCGCACCCGGGGCAGCAGGTGGCGACTGGTGGGGTAGACGGCGTAGACCTGGCGCGGGGCGTCGGCGTGGTCTGGCAGCACCTGGCGCAGCCGGCCGTCGGCCAGCGCGGGGTCGGCGAGGAATGACGGCAGCCAGCCGATACCCAGGCCGGCGATCAGCAGCTCGCGCAGCATCAGGCTGTTGTTCACCGTCACGCGCGCGTCCTGCGCCGGGCCGGCGGGGGCCTGCTGGCTCAGGCTGTAGCCGAGTTGCGCATGCCCGGCCAGCTCGGCGAGCGAAGCAGGATGGCCGTGCCGTTGCAGATAGGCGGGAGCGGCGCAGAGCACCTGGCGCAATGACGCCAGTTGCCGGGCGATCAGCGAGGAGTCCGGGAGTGCGGGTGCCAGGCGGATCGACACATCGAAGCCCTGGCTGACCGCTTCCACCAGGCGGTCTTCCATCACCAGGTCCAGTTCCACTCCGGGGTGCTCGCGCAGGAAACCGGCGAGCAAGGGGGCGAGGGTGCTCAGGGCGAACGACAGCGGGGCGTTGACCCGCAGCTTGCCGCTGACCTGCTGCGATTCCTCGTGTACCGAGCGCTCCAGGGCCTCCAGTTGATCGAGCAACTGGCAGCAGCGTTCGTAATAGGCCTGGCCGGTGGCGGTCAGGCTCATGCGCCGGGTGGTGCGTTGCAGCAGCACGGTACCGAGATGGGCTTCCAGGGCGCGCAGTTGCTTGCTCAGCCCGGCGGCGGAGAGGTTGAGGTCATCGGCGGCCTTGCCCAGCCCGCCGAGTTCGACGATGCGCCGGAACGAGCGCATCAGGGTAAAGGTGTCCATGCCCGCCATCCTTGCTGTGGAGGCGGGCTATTTCATCAGATCCGGAAGCGCGTGACGATCTGGTTGAGGTCTTCCGCCAGCCGCGACAGTTCGTTGCTCGATGCGCTGATCTGGTTCGCACCCTGGGTCGACTCGTCGGACAGGTCGCGGATGTTGACGATATTGCGGTCCACCTCCCGCGCCACCTGCGCCTGTTCCTCGGCAGCGCTGGCGATCACCAGGTTGCGCTCGGAAATCTGGCTGACCGATTCGGTGATCTGCACCAGCGACTCGCCGGCATCGCGGGCCATGTCCAGGGTCGACGCCGCCCGCTGGCAACTGCCGAGCATGGCTTCCAGCGCCTGCGCCGAGCCAGCGCGGATGGCGACGACCATGCCATCGATTTCCAGGGTCGATTGCTGGGTGCGGTGGGCGAGGGCGCGCACCTCGTCGGCGACCACCGCGAAGCCGCGCCCGGACTCGCCGGCACGGGCCGCCTCGATGGCGGCGTTGAGGGCGAGCAGGTTGGTCTGTTCGGCGATGGCGCGGATCACGTCGAGCACCTTGCCGATGTCCTGTGACTGGTCCACCAGGGTCCGCACCAGCGCGGCGGTGCCTTGCACGTCGTCGCTGAGGACCTGGATCGACTGCACCGTGGCCTGCACCCGCGACTGCCCGGCGCTGGCCGAGGCGCTGGACTGATGGGAGGCGTCGCTGGTGGACGCGGCATTGCGCGCCACCTCTTCCACCGCCGAGGTCATCTCGTTGACGGCGGTGGCGGCCTGTTCGATCTCGGCGTTCTGCTGGTGCAGGCTGCGGTAGCTGTGTTCGGTGACCGAGTTGAGCTGGGTCGCCGCGCTGGCCAGCCGGGTGGCGGAGTCGCTGATATGGCGCATGGCCCCGCGCAGGTTGGCCTGCATCTGTTGCAGGGCGCGTTGCAGGCGGGTCACTTCGTCATTGCCTTCGATCTGGAGCGGCTGGCTGAGGTCCCCGGCGGCCACCTGCTCGGCGGCGCGTACCGCGTGTTCCAGCGGGCGCACGATGCCGCGGGTCAGCCACAGGGCCAGGGCGATGGTGGCCAGGGCGGCAAGCACCACGAAGGCGATGATGATCTGCAACGAACGCTGGTACTGCTGCTCGGCGGCCTTGCCCTCGCTATCGATCTGCTGGCCATACAGCTCGCCGAAGTCGGCCAGGGCCTTGCCCGAAGCGTCCACCACTTGCTTCATGTCCACCAGCAGCAGCTTGTTGAGGCCGGCGAGGTCCTTGTTGCGTGCCAGTTCGAAGGAGCGGTTCAGCCCGCTGCGGTATTCGCCGAGGCTGGTGCGGAAGGTTTCCGCCAGGGCCTTTTCCTGTGGGGTATCGATAAAGCCTTCGAGGACCGCGAGCCTGGCGTCGAGGTCTTTCAGGCGCGTGTCCATCTGGCCCTGGTAGGTGGCCGTGTTGGCGGGGTCCGGGTCCAGCGCCATGCGCAGGGAGATAGTGCGAATGCGCAACATGATCTCGCGGACATCGCCGATCACCCGCAGGCTCGGCACCCAGTTGGTCTCGACGGCGACCTCGCTCTGGCGGATGGCCTGCATCTGCACCACGGCGAAGCCGCCGAGCAGGGCGACCAGCAGGGCAATGAGGGTGAAGCCCAGGCCGGCACGGCGGGCAATGGAGAGATGGCGCAGGTTCATGGGCAGTGATCCGTCGTGGGGGCAGGTCTTTATAGTTGTACGATAACAGTCCCTGTCTATCGGCAAGAAAATGACCTTCTTGAGGCGAGGCGACGCCACAAGACGCTCGGTAAACCTATAAAGAGGGGATGAACGGTCGATGGAGATCGGATGACTGGCGCATTTATGTGGTTTTCTGGGCTAGTCATCGTACAACTTGTACGATAACCTACATCCAGGTCGAAACATTCACTTCTCCACCCCCGAGCGCCACAGGATGCCTACAACAATGACTCCACAAGAACTGCGCACTGTCCTCTCCCATGGCTTGCTGTCTTTCCCTGTCACCGACTTCAATGCCCAGGGCGACTTCCACCAGGCCGGCTACATCAAGCGCCTGGAATGGCTCGCCCCTTACGGCGCCACTGCCCTGTTCGCCGCCGGTGGCACCGGTGAGTTCTTCTCCCTGGCCGCCAGCGAATACAGCCAGGTGATCAAGACTGCCGTCGACACCTGCGCCGGCTCCGTACCTATCCTCGCCGGTGTCGGCGGTGCCACCCGCCAGGCCATCGAATACGCGCAAGAAGCCGAGCGCCTGGGCGCCAAGGGCCTGCTGCTGCTGCCGCACTACCTGACCGAAGCGAGCCAGGACGGCGTCGCCGCCCACGTCGAAGCCGTGTGCAAATCGGTGAACATCGGCGTGGTCGTCTACAACCGCAACGTCTGCCGCCTGAACGCCGTGCAGCTGGAGCGCCTGGCCGAGCGTTGCCCGAACCTGATCGGTTACAAGGACGGCCTGGGTGACATCGAGCTGATGGTCTCCATCCGTCGTCGCCTGGGTGATCGCTTCAGCTACCTGGGTGGCCTGCCGACCGCCGAGGTATATGCTGCCGCCTACAAGGCGCTGGGTGTGCCGGTCTACTCGTCCGCGGTGTTCAACTTCGTGCCGAAGACCGCGATGGACTTCTACAACGCCATCGCCCGTGACGACCACGCCACCGTCGGCAAGCTGATCGACGATTTCTTCCTGCCGTACCTGGAACTGCGCAACCGCAAGGCCGGCTACGCCGTCAGCATCGTCAAGGCCGGTGCGAAGATCGCCGGTTTCGACGCCGGTCCCGTGCGTACCCCGCTGACCGACCTGACCCCTGAAGAAGTCGAGATGCTTGCTGCCCTGATGGACAAGATGGGTCCGCAATAAGCGACGACCCCGCGGCCTGCCAAATGCCGCACCCTGGAGCGGGAAACCCCCGCTCCGGCTTACAACTCAAGAGCCCGCACAAGAATAATTAGTGGGAGTAGTTCAGATGCACGCGACTAAGAAGACGCATGTCCGCTATCTGATCCTGTTCATGCTGTTCCTGGTGACCACGATCAACTATGCCGACCGCGCAACCATCTCCATCGCCGGCTCGAGCCTGCAGAAGGATCTCGGCATCGATGCTGTCACCCTCGGTTATATCTTCTCCGCCTTCGGCTGGGCCTATGTGCTCGGGCAGATTCCTGGCGGATGGCTGCTTGACCGCTTCGGTTCGAAGAAGGTCTACGCCTTCAGTATCTTTACCTGGTCGTTGTTCACCGTGTTGCAAGGCTTCGTCGGCTACATGCCGGTGGCCAACGCGATCATCGCCCTGTTCATGCTGCGCTTCCTGGTCGGCTTCGCCGAGGCACCGTCGTTCCCCGGCAACGCGCGGATCGTGGCGGCCTGGTTCCCCACCGCCGAACGTGGCACCGCCTCGGCGATCTTCAACTCGGCGCAATACTTCGCCACTGTGCTGTTCGCGCCGCTGATGGGCTGGATCGTCCATGCCTGGGGCTGGGAGCACGTGTTCATCGTCATGGGTGTCATGGGCATCCTCTTCGCCGGTGTCTGGCTGAAGCTGGTGTACAACCCGAAGGAACACCCGATGATCGGTGCCCAGGAACTGGAGCACATCGAGAAGAACGGTGGCCTGGTGGACATGGACAAGCCCAAGGCGGCCGGTGCCAGCGGTCCGAAGTGGGGCTACATCAAGCAGCTGCTGTCCAGCCGCATGATGCTCGGCGTCTACCTCGGCCAGTACTGCATCAACGCCATCACCTACTTCTTCCTCACCTGGTTCCCGGTGTACCTGGTGCAGGAGCGCGGCATGTCGATCCTGAAGGCGGGCTTCATCGCCTCGCTGCCGGCGATCTGCGGCTTTGTCGGTGGCGTGCTCGGCGGGATCATCTCCGACCACCTGCTGCGTCGCGGCAACTCGCTGACTTTCGCCCGCAAGGCGCCGATCGTCATCGGCCTGCTGCTGTCCACCTCGATGGTGATCTGCAACTACGTCGACGCCGAATGGATGGTGGTCGGCATCATGGCCCTGGCGTTCTTCGGCAAAGGCCTGGGTGCACTGGGCTGGGCGGTGGTCTCGGACACCTCGCCGAAGCAGATCGCCGGTCTGTCGGGCGGTATGTTCAACACCTTCGGCAACATCGCTTCGATCACCACGCCGATCATCATCGGCTACATCATCAGCGCCACCGGCTCGTTCAAGTGGGCCCTGGTGTATGTGGGCGCCAACGCCCTGGTGGCGGTGTTCAGCTACCTGGTGATCGTCGGTCCGATCAAGCGCATCGAGCTGCGTGATGCGCCGAAGGATGAAGCGACAACGGCGTCATCGGGCAAGCTGGCCGAGTCGTCGAACTAAGAAGAACACGCAGCGCCCGGTCAGTTTGACCGGGCGTTCGCGGATGAACAAAGCCTGAGAGACAACAAGAAGGGCACCACCATGCAGTTGATCGAAACTTCCGACTCGCCTCGCTATGTACGCCTGCACGACGACGACAATGTCGTGGTCGTGGTCAACGATGGCGGCCTGGGTGAAGGCGCCCGCTTCGCCGACGGCCTGACCCTGGTCGAAGGCGTGCCGCAGAGCCACAAGGTGGCTGTCACCCCTATCGCCAAGGGCGAGCCGGTGCGGCGCTATGGACAGATCATCGGCTACGCCCTGGAAGACCTGGCGCAAGGCAGCTGGGTCAAGGAAACCCAACTGGCCATGCCGGCCGCGCCGGAGCTGGACAGCCTGCCGCGCTGCGACGCCGTTCCCGCGCCCCTGCCGCCGCTGGAAGGCTTCACCTTCGAGGGTTACCGCAATGCCGACGGTACCGTTGGCACGCGCAATATCCTTGGCATCACCACCACCGTGCAGTGCGTCACCGGTGTGCTCGACCATGCGGTCAAGCGCATTCGCGAAGAACTGCTGCCCAAGTATCCCAACGTCGATGACGTGGTCGCCCTGACCCACAGCTACGGCTGCGGCGTGGCGATCAATGCCCGCGACGCCTATATCCCGATCCGCACCGTGCGCAACCTGGCGCGCAACCCCAACCTGGGCGGCGAAGCCCTGGTGATCAGCCTGGGCTGCGAAAAGCTCCAGGCCGGCCAGGTGATGCACGACAACGATCCGTCGGTGGACCTCAGCGAGCCATGGCTGTACCGCTTGCAGGACGCCAGCATGGGTTTCGTCGAGATGATCGAGCAGATCATGGCCCTGGCCGAAGCGCGTCTGGCCAAGCTCGACCAGCGCCGCCGCGAGACGGTGCCGGCCAGCGAGCTGATCCTCGGCATGCAGTGCGGCGGCAGCGATGCTTTCTCTGGCATCACCGCCAACCCGGCCCTGGGCTATGCCTCCGACCTGCTGGTGCGGGCCGGTGCCACCGTGCTGTTCTCGGAAGTCACCGAAGTACGTGACGCCATCTACATGCTCACCTCCCGTGCCGAATCCCAGGAAGTGGCGGACGCCCTGATCCGCGAGATGGACTGGTACGACCGCTATCTGGAAAGCGGCGCTGCCGACCGTAGTGCCAACACCACGCCGGGCAACAAGAAAGGCGGCTTGTCGAACATCGTCGAGAAGTCCCTCGGTTCCATCGTCAAGTCCGGCAGCGGCGCCATCCAGGGCGTGGTCGGGCCGGGCGAGCGGATCGAGCGCAAGGGCCTGATCTTCTGCGCCACCCCGGCCAGCGACTTCGTCTGCGGCACCCTGCAATTGGCAGCAGGGATGAACCTGCACGTATTCACCACCGGTCGTGGTACGCCGTATGGCCTGGCCATGGCTCCGGTGGTCAAGGTCTGCACCCGTACCGAGCTGGCGCAGCGCTGGCCCGACCTGATCGACATCGACGCCGGCCGCATCGCCACCGGCCGCGCCACCATCGAGGAACTGGGTTGGGAGTTGTTCCACTACTACCTGGATGTCGCCAGCGGCCGCAAGCAGACCTGGGCCGAGCAGCACAAGCTGCACAACGACATCACCTTGTTCAACCCGGCCCCGATTACTTGATGCTTTCTCTCATGTGGGAGCGGGTTCACCCGCGATGACGGCAGTGAAGCCACCGACGCCATCGCGGGTAAACCCGCTCCCACAGGGTCCGCGTTCCACCTTTGTCCACAGGAGCCCCGAAATGCCAGAGATCCTCGGCCACAACTTCATCGCCGGCCAGCGCAGCGCCGCCGGCTCGCAACGCCTGCAAAGCCTCGACGCCACCACCGGCGAAGCCCTGCCGTACAGCTTTGCCCAGGCCACCGAAAGCGAAGTCGACCAGGCTGCCCAGGCCGCCGCCGCTGCCTTCGCCGAATTCCGCCAACTGGCCCCGGCCCGCCGCGCCGAATTCCTCGACGCCATCGCTGCCGAACTGGATGAACTGGACGACGCCTTCGTCGCCATCGTCTGCCGCGAAACCGCGCTGCCGGCTGCCCGTATCCAGGGCGAACGCGGTCGCACCAGTGGCCAGATGCGCCTGTTCGCCCAAGTCCTGCGTCGCGGTGATTATCTCGGTGCGCGCATCGACCTGGCCCTGCCCGATCGCCAGCCGCTGCCCCGTGTGGATCTGCGCCAGATGCGTATCGGCGTCGGCCCGGTCGCAGTCTTCGGCGCCAGCAACTTCCCGCTGGCCTTCTCCACTGCCGGTGGCGACACCGCCGCCGCCCTGGCCGCCGGTTGCCCGGTGGTGTTCAAGGCCCACAGCGGCCATATGGCGACCGCCGACCTGGTCGGCTGCGCCATCCAGCGCGCTGCCGAGCGTACCGGCATGCCCAAGGGCGTGTTCAACATGGTCTTTGGTGGCGGGGTAGGCGAGTGGCTGGTCAAGCACCCGGCCATCCAGGCGGTCGGTTTCACCGGCTCGCTGAAAGGCGGCGACGCCCTGTGCCGCATGGCGGCCGAGCGTGCGCAACCGATTCCGGTGTTCGCCGAGATGTCCAGCATCAACCCGGTGATCATCCTGCCGGCGGCGCTGGCCAAGCGCGGCGAGACCATCGCCCGTGAGCTGGCGGGTTCCGTGTGCATGGGTGCTGGTCAGTTCTGCACCAACCCAGGCCTGGTGATCGGTCTGCAATCGCCTGAATTCAGCAAGTTGCTGGGCGACCTGGGCGGCCATCTGGACCAGCAGGCCGGACAGACCATGCTCAACGCCGGCGGGCTGCGCAGCTACGTCGGTGGACTGGAGCATCTGCAGGCCCACGACGGCATCCAGCACCTTGCCGGTCAGGCGCAGGAAGGCAGCCAGGCCCGTGCCCAGTTGTTCAAGGCGGACGCGCGTCTGCTGGTCGAGTCCGATCCGCTGTTGCAGGAAGAAGTCTTTGGTCCGACCACCGTTGCTGTGGAAGCCGACGGCAACGAGCAACTGCGCAGCGCGCTGCTGGGCCTGCGCGGCCAGCTGACCGCGACCCTGATCGGCGAGCCGGAAGACCTGGAAGCCTTTGCCTGGCTGGTGCCGCTGCTGGAAGAGAAGGTTGGCCGGATCCTGATCAACGGCTACCCGACCGGTGTGGAAGTCTGCGATGCCATGGTGCATGGCGGTCCGTACCCGGCCACTTCCGATGCCCGTGGCACCTCGGTCGGCACCCTGGCCATCGACCGTTTCCTGCGGCCGGTGTGCTACCAGAACTACCCGCAGTCGCTGTTGCCGGAGGCGCTGCGTGACGCCAACCCGCTGGGGCTGCGTCGCTTGGTCAACGGCCAGTGGAATGACGGCGTGATCGCTTGATTCAGCCGTAGAGAAGAAGCCCCGCAATGCGGGGCTTCTTCGTTTCAGGCGGTCTGGTTTTGCTGCTGCTCGGCATCTTCATGGGCCTGGCGCAGGCGCTCGCGGCTGTTGCTCAGGTGCATGCGCATCGCCATTTTCGCGCCTTCGCTGTCGCGGCGGGCGATGGCCTCGTAGATCGCTTCATGCTCGTGGCTCAACCGGCTCATGTAATGCGGTTGATCATCATGGGCCAGCCGCGCCGAATTCAGTCGCGTGCGCGGAATGATGCTGGTGCCCAGGTGATTGATGATGTCGGCGAAATAGTGATTGCCGCTGGCCTGGGCGATCTGCAGGTGGAACTGGAAGTCCGCCGACACGGCGTCGGAGGCATGGGAGACGCCTTCGTTCAGTTCATCCAGCGCAGCCCGCATTCCGCTCAAGGCCTCGTCGCTGCGCCGTTGTGCCGCAAGGCCAGCCGACTCGACCTCAAGGGCGATCCGCAGCTCCAGGACGGCCAGTACCTCGCGCAGGGTGACGATGGTGGCCGGATCGATACGGAATCCACCGCCGCTTGGCTGATCGAGAACGAAGGTGCCGATGCCGTGGCGGGTTTCCACTTGGCCGGCTGCCTGCAATCGCGAAATTGCCTCGCGCACGACCGTACGGCTCACGCCTTCCTCGGCCATGATCTGCGATTCGGTGGGAAGCTTGTCGCCGCGCTTCAACTGGCCGCTGCGGATGCGCTCGGTCAGTACCGCGACCAGTTCCTGGGCCAGGCTACGCGGCTTGCGCCGGCCCCGCGCCTGTACCTGCTGCTCTGTCATGCCTGTGTCGTTCATGTTGAAAAATAACCGTCATCATAGCTGATGCGGTTGTACGATCACATAGTTGGCATGGGGTATTGGGAAAGAAATGAGCAGCCCCCTGTCGGGGCCGAGTGGTCCTGTCAGGGGACTGTTTTCAGCAGGCTATCCGGGCCCGCTGTAGCACGTGGCTTATGCTAGATATCGAGTAGTTGCACCGGGATGCCGAGAGCGACGGCGATCTTCTGTCGCGTGGTCTTGCGTGGTGTTTCGGCGGCCTCCTGCTGGGCGTAGGCGGACTGGGAAATACCCAGACGCTCGGCGACCTCTGCTTGAGTCAGGTCCAGGTGCTTGCGCCATGCAGCGATCGCGGTCATTCCGTCCTTGACCATGTAGCCGACTACGGCGTTAGGCACGAGGTCGTTTTGCGGGTGGCTGGCGATGTAGTCGGCATAGGGCAACACGACGAAGGCGGGGCGCCCTTCTGCATCATTGATGATCTGCACGTTAGTAGGTGTGTTCATCGCGTTTCCTGACCTCTTCGATGTTGACGATCTTCACTCCGCCATCCCAGTCGAAGAGGATGCGGTAGTTGCCCGTCCGAAGCCGGTAGCCATGTTGATGGTTGATCAGCGTCTTGATGTTCTGGACATTCGGCATGTGGGCTAGCGCTTGGGCGGCGTCATAGATCTTGGGCTGGTCGGCCTTGTTGAGCTTCTTGAGTTGCTTCACTGCCCTGCGTGACCAGTAGATCGTATTCATGCCTGCGGCGCCATGATAAGCAAAATATAAGGCTTATATAAGTTTTTGCAAGCGAAGAAGACAAGGGCGAATACTTGTCCGGGCGTGACAGCCCAGAAACGCAAAAGCCGCGCAAAATGCGCGGCTTTCGTCGTATCTGGTGGGCCCACACGGACTCGAACCGTGGACCAAAGGATTATGAGTCCTCTGCTCTAACCGACTGAGCTATAGGCCCCAGTGGCCGCGGATTATATCGAGGGATTCCAGGCAGTGCCATCCGAAAGATCGGAAAGTACTATGCGCAGGAACGACTCGGCGAAGGCGTCTGCCGGCAGCGGCAGGCTGACGATGTAGCCCTGGATCTGTTCGCAGCCTTCGGCGGCGAGGAATTGCTGCTGGGCTTCGGTCTCCACGCCTTCGGCGATGATGGTCAGCTGCATGCTGCGGCCTAGGGCGATGATGGCGCGGGCGATGGCGGCGTCGTTGGCGTCGTCCGGCAGGCCGCGGATGAAGGACTGGTCGATCTTGAGGATGTCCAGCGGCAGGCGCTTGAGATAGCTGAGGGACGAATAGCCAGTGCCGAAGTCGTCGATCGCCAGTTGCACGCCAAGGCGCTTGAGCTGGTGCAGGATGGCCAGGCCTTCCTCGGCCTGGCTCATGATGAAGTTCTCGGTGATCTCCAGTTGCAGGTCGCCGGCCTTGAGTTGCCAGGTCTTGAGCAGTTGTTCGATGCGTCGCACCAGGCCCGGCTGGCGCAGCTGTGCGCCGGCGAGGTTGACCGACAACGGGCCGAAGGATTGGTACTGGCGTTTCCACGCCTGCATCTGCCGGCACGCCTCTTCCAGCACCCAGTCGCCCAGTTGCAGGATCATGCCGTTCTCTTCCGCCAGCGGGATGAAGTGCTCGGGCGGCACCTCGCCGAAGGTCGGGCTCTTCCAGCGGATCAGCGCCTCGGCGCCCACCAGTTGCCGGGTCTTGAGGCTCAGCTTGGGCTGGAAGCACAGGCTCAACTCATTGCGTTCGATGGCCCGGCGCAGTTCGTGTTCGAGGGCGATGCGTTCGCTGGCCTGGGCGGTGAGGTCGCGGGTGTAGGCCTCGACCCGGTTGCGGCCCTTGGCCTTGGACCGGTACATGGCCGCGTCGGCGTTGCGGATCAGAGACGCGACATCGCTGCCATCCTGCGGATACAGGCTGATGCCGATGCTGGCGCTGGAGAAGAATTCGTGGTCGCCGGCCTGGAACGGAGCGTTGAAGCAGGCCAGGACTTTCTGTGCGATATGTTCGGCATCGCTTGCCTGGTGCAGGCCGGGCAGGAGGATGATGAATTCGTCACCGCCCAGGCGGGCCACGGTGTCGATATCGCGCACCTGTTCCTTCAGGCGGTGGGCGATGGCCTTGAGCAGCAGGTCGCCGACCGGATGGCCGAGGCTGTCATTGATGTGCTTGAACCGGTCCAGGTCGAGGAACAGCACCGCGCCCTGGCGGCTGGAGGCCTGTGGACAACTCAGTGCGGCCTGCAGGCGGTTCTCGAACAGGGTGCGGTTGGGCAGGCCGGTGAGCGGGTCGTGATGTGCCTGGTAGTCGAGCTTGGCCTGGGCGTGCTTGAGGCTGGAGATGTCGGCGAACACCGCGACGAAATGTGTGGTGCCGAGTTCCGGGTTGCGCACGGCGCTGATGGTCAGCCAGGCGGGATAGAGCTCGCCGTCCTTGCGCCGGTTGAGGATCTCGCCCTGCCAGTGGCCTTCGGCGCTCAGTTGGTGCCACATCGCGGCGTAGAAGGCGCTGTCGTGCTGGCCGGAGGCGAGCAGGCGCGGTGTACGACCCAGGGACTCGCCTTCGCTGTAGCCGGTGATCTCGCTGAAGGCGCGGTTGACCGCGCTGATGCGCTGGTCGGTGTCGGTGATCAGAACGCCTTCGGCGGTGTTTTCGAAGACGGTGGCGGCCAGTTGCAGCTTTTCCTGCATCTGGTGGCGGTCGGTGATGTCACGGGCGATGGTCAGCATGCAGTCGGTGCCGCCGATCGGCAGCGGTCGGGCTGACAACTCACAGAGACGGATCTGACCGTCGGCGCGACGCAGGTTGCAACTGAAGTCGCGGACGAAGCCATCCCGCTTCAACACTTCGAGCATTTGCCTGCGTTCGTTGAGATCGACCCAGATGCCCAGGTCGATGGCGGTGTGATCCAGCGAGGTGCTGGCATCGAAGCCGGTCAGGCGGCAGAAGCCTTCGTTCACTTCCAGCAGCAGGCCGTCGCTCTGGCGCGACAGCAGCATGCCATCGGGCGAGGCGTGGAAGGCCTTGGCGAACTTCTCTTCGGAAATCTGCAGCTGCTCCTGGGTTTCCTTGAGCTGGCTGATGTCACGCACCGCCACCACCAGTGCCGGGGTGCTTTCCAGGTCGAAGGATTCGGCCGAGATCAGGCCGGTGAACAACTGGCCGTTGCTGCGCCGGAAGGTCATTTCCAGGTTGCGCACACTGCCCCGTTGCAGCCGCTCAAGCAGGCTCGGGCCGATGCCTTCGATGCCCCAGATATTCAGCTCGGTGGCGGTACGCCCGACCACCTGGGAGGGCTGGAGTCCGATCTGCTCCTCGAAGGTTTCGTTGACTTCCAGCAGGCAGCCGTCGCTGAGGCGGGCGATCACCAGGATGTCCGGGCACTGGTGGAAGACCGAGGCAAATTTCTCTTCCGACAGGCGCAGCGCCTGTTCGGTGTTCTTGGCCTCGCTGATATCGATCATCAGGCCGCGCATCACCGGCTTGTGGCCGTGCTCGATCAGGCTGACGATATCGCGGATCCACAGGGTCCGGCCGTCGGCACGGATCACCCGATAGTCCAGGCTGTGGTCACGCCCGGCGGCGCTTTCCGCGTCGCAATAGGCCTGGGCCCAGAGCGCGTCGTCGGGGTGCAGGATCGAGCGCCAGAAGCCGGGCTTGAGCCAGTCGCTCAGCGGATAGCCGAGCAGGTCCTCGGCGTGGGGCGAGACGTAGTTGTAGGTGAAGTCGTTGGCGTCAGCCTCCCAGGCGATGGCCGACAGGCTTTCGACCAGGCCGCGGTAGTGGTATTCGCTGCTGCGCAGCTCCTGTTCCAGGGCGATGCGCCGGGAAATCTCCGAGCTGAGACGGCGGTTGACGCGGATCACCGCCCCCAGCAACACCACCAGGAACAGCATGCCGGGCAGGCCATAGATCAGCAGGTCGCGCCACAGGCTGCGATGGTCGAGGACATTGCCCACCCAGCGCTCCTGGATGGCACTGGTTTCCTCGGGCGTCATGTCGGCGAGAACCTTGTCGATGATGCCAATGAGCAGCTTGTTGTCCTCTGGCGAGCCCATGGCCAGTTGATAGCGGTAGGGCGTTTCACCGCTGACATACAACCCTTCCAGCTTGAGCTCGCGCAGCGACCAGACGCTGGAGGCGAGGTCGCCGACCACCGCGTCCACCTTTTCGGTGGCCAATGCCTGCAGCGCCGAACTTACGTTCGGCATGGGCACCAGGTTCAGGTCCGGGAAATGGCTTCGCAGGAGTTCGTGGGGCGCGTAATTTTCCACCACGGCGACTTTCAGGCCGTAGAGGTCCTTGATGGCGTTGGGTTGTGGCCCGCCTTCATGGGCCAGGATGACGATCGGAAAGTCGAGGTAGGGGCGGGTGAACGACAGGTATTCCTGGCGCTCCGGCGTGGACATGATCCCCGGTAGCAGATCGATCTGCTGGTTGCGCGCCTGTTCCAGCACCTGCGTCCAGCTGTCGGGCGGGCCGAGCTGGAAGGTGATGCCCAGGCGTTGCTGGATCACGGCGATGTAGTCGGCGGCCAATCCCTGGTAGCGGCCTTCCTGGTCCCGGTATTCGAAGGGTAGCCATGAAGCGTCAACGCCGAGACGCAGGTTCGGATGGCTGTCGAGCCAGGCCTGCTCTTCATCGGTCAGGGTCAAGGCGCCGGCCGCGCCGCTCCAGATCAGCAGGAGGGGCAGCAGAAGGGCCGGCAATCTCGGCATAGCGGCCTCGTCGAACAAATGGATAGGTTCGAGTGTAGACGGCCAATCTGCTGTCAGCGGCGCGGGCGACAGGCTGTTTTGCTGCGCCAGAAAAGAAAAACCCCGGCGGCTGCCGGGGTTCGTCCATTACTCGTCGAGGAAGGAGCGCAAGTGCTCGCTTCGCGTCGGGTGGCGCAGCTTGCGCAGCGCCTTGGCTTCGATCTGACGGATCCGCTCGCGGGTCACGTCGAACTGCTTGCCGACTTCTTCGAGGGTGTGATCGGTGTTCATGTCGATACCGAAACGCATGCGCAGCACCTTGGCTTCGCGTGCGGTCAGGCCCGAGAGCACGTCACGGGTGGCTTCCTTGAGGCTTTCGACAGTAGCCACGTCGATTGGGGACTGCATGGTCGAGTCCTCGATGAAGTCGCCCAGATGCGAATCTTCGTCGTCACCGATCGGGGTTTCCATGGAGATCGGCTCTTTGGCGATCTTCAGGACCTTGCGGATCTTGTCCTCAGGCATCTCCATGCGCTCGCCCAGCTCTTCCGGGGTCGGTTCGCGACCCATTTCCTGCAGCATCTGCCGAGAAATGCGGTTGAGCTTGTTGATCGTTTCGATCATGTGCACCGGGATACGGATGGTGCGCGCCTGGTCGGCGATCGAGCGGGTGATCGCCTGGCGGATCCACCAGGTGGCGTAGGTCGAGAACTTGTAGCCGCGACGGTATTCGAACTTGTCCACCGCCTTCATCAGGCCGATGTTGCCTTCCTGGATCAGGTCGAGGAATTGCAGGCCGCGGTTGGTGTACTTCTTGGCGATCGAGATCACCAGACGCAGGTTGGCCTCGACCATTTCCTTCTTGGCGCGACGAGCCTTGGCTTCACCGATCGACATGCGACGGTTGATGTCCTTGATCTCGGCGATGGTCAGGCCGGTCTCGGCTTCGAGGTCGACCAGCTTCTGCTGGCAACGCACGATGTCGGCGTCCAGGCGACCCAGGGCCTCGGCCCACTTGGTGCTGCGCTTGGCGAGGTCGCCGCTCCAGGTCAGGTCGACTTCGTTGCTCGGGAACAGACGCAGGAAGTCGGCGCGTGGCATGCGGGCGTCACGGACGCACAGCTGCATGATGGCGCGTTCCTGGGCGCGCAGGCGATCCAGGGAGTCGCGTACGCGTTCTACCAGGACTTCGAACTGCTTCGGCACCAGCTTGATCGGCATGAACAGCTCGGCCAGGGCCAGCAGTTCGGCGACGCTCTGCTTGTTGCCGCGACCGTGCTTCTTGAGGGCCTTGACGGTGACTTCCAGCTGCTCGGCGACGGCGCCGAAACGCTGGCGGGCAACTTCCGGATCGGGACCGCTCTCGGTCTCTTCCTCGTCGTCGCTGTTCTCGTCCTTTTCCTCGTCTTCGTCGTCGCTGTCATCGGCTGGAGCCGCTTTGGCGTCAACGGGCGGAGGCATCTCGGTCGGGGCGGCAATGCCGTCGTCCGGATCGATGTAGCCGCTCAGGACGTCCGACAGGCGGCCGCCTTCGGCGACGACGCGATCGTATTCACCGAGGATGTATTCGACGGTACCGGGGAAGTGGGCGATGGCGCTCATCACTTCGCGGATACCTTCCTCGATCCGCTTGGCGATTTCGATTTCGCCTTCACGGGTCAGGAGTTCGACGGTACCCATTTCGCGCATGTACATGCGCACCGGGTCGGTGGTGCGACCGATGTCGGTTTCCACGGCCGCCAGCGCAGCGGCGGCTTCTTCGGCCGCGGCTTCGTCGGTGTCGGCTTCGGCCAACAAAAGGGCATCCGCATCCGGAGCACTCTCGAATACGTTGATCCCCATGTCGTTGATCATGCGGATGATGTCTTCCACCTGTTCCGGATCTGAAATATCCTCCGGCAGGTGGTCGTTGACCTCCGCGTAAGTCAGGTAGCCCTGCTCACGACCGCGGGTGATCAACTCTTTGATGCGAGACTGCTGTTGCGCTTTTCCGGACATAACACCCTATCCACTGAAGGTCTTGGCGGGCAAAAAACAAGCCGAGGATTATACCCGAGCATGGACCTCACGCGCCAGTTGAGGTCGGGGTTTGTGCGGGAACATTGCGACTGAGCAGGTCGCGCAGCTGATTTTTTTCCTCTGCGCTCAATTCGCTTTGACGTGCTTTGCGCAGCAGATGTTCCAGGCTGCGCTCGCGTTGGCGAGCGGACAAGCTAGTTATAGTGTCGAAAAACTGTTGTTCAAGGTTGTCGGCATCGATCAGCCATTCCTTTTCCGCCAGCGCCCGCAGCAGGCGGCCCTGCTCCGTGCCGTGCCAGCGTGCGATCAACTGTAGTGAGCGTAGCTCAGGATTCTTTTGCAGCGCCTCCAGCAGTGCCACGAGGAGTTGCGCGTAGACATGCTCTTCGTCGGCGAAATGACTGGCATCCTCGACCTTGCGGGCGAGGGCGGGGTGATGCAGCAGTGTACGCAGGGCGCTGAGGGTCGGTGGCTCGACCGAGGTCGGCACCCGCGGCGGATGACCCTGTTGCTTGCCGTTGCGATCCCAGGGCTTGCCGCCTTTCTTGTCCCACGGCTTGCCGTCCCATTTCTTTTTCTGCGGCCCGCCACCCTGGTTCGGCGTCCACTGCTGTTGCGGTTGGAAGTGCTCCGCGTGGTGGAAGTCGCTGTAGTCCGGGCTGTAGTCCGGGATCGCGTCGTAGTCGATGCCCGGATCGTAGGTCGGCGGCGGGGTTTCCCGCGGCGCGCTCTGGGCCAGTTGCTCGACCTGCTGGTTGTCCAGTCCGGTGATTTCCTTCAGGCGATTGCGCATCAGTGCGCGCAGGTTGGCGCCCGGCACCTTGTCGATCAACGGTGCAGCGAGGGTGGCCATGTGCGCCTTGCCTTCCAGCGAGCGCGGGTCGGCTTCCTCGGTCAGTTGCTGGAAGAAGTAATCGGCCAGCGGTTGCGCGTGCTGGTTGATCCGCGCCCGGAAGGCGTCGGTACCCTCGGCGCGGACCAGGGTGTCCGGATCCTCACCCTCGGGCAGGAACAGGAAGCGCGCCTTGCGCCCGTCCTGCAGGCTCGACAGCGTGGCTTCCAGGGCGCGCCAGGCGGCATTGCGACCGGCCTGGTCGCCGTCGAAGCAGAACAGCACGCTGGGCACTACGCGGAACAGGCGCTTGAGGTGTTCCTCACTGGTCGCCGTGCCCAGGGTCGCCACGGCGTTGCGCAGGCCTTGCTGGGCAAGGGCGATGACGTCCATGTAGCCCTCGACCACGATGATCTCGTCGAGGTTGCGGTTGAACTTGCGCGCCTCGTACAGCCCGTACAGTTCCTGGCCCTTGTGGAACACCGGGGTTTCCGGGGAGTTGAGGTACTTGGGCTTGTCGTCGCCCAGGACCCGGCCGCCGAAGGCGATGACTCGCCCGCGGCTGTCGCGGATCGGGAACATCACCCGGTCGCGGAAACGGTCGTAGCGCTTGCCGGTCTCGGCGTTCTCGATCAGCAGGCCGGCGTCGATCATCGCCTTCTGCTGCAGGGTGTCGCTGCTCAGGTGCTTGAACAGGTTGTCCCAGCCGGGCGGGGCGAAACCGAGGCCAAAGTCGCGGGCGATCTCGCCGGAGAGGCCGCGGCCCTTGAGGTATTCCACTGCGGCACGGCGGGTCGGATGGCTCTTCAGCGCCTGGCGATAGAACTCGGCAGCGGCGGTGAGCAGCGGGTACAGCGGTGAGTCGGTGGGCTGGCGCGGCTTGTGTCCGCGTCCGCCTTCCTCGCGGGGCACTTCCATGCCCGCGGCCTTGGCCAGTTCCTCGACGGCCTGGGGGAAGTCCAGGTTGTCGTGGTCCATGATGAAGCCGAGGGCGTTGCCGCCAGCGCCGCAGCCGAAGCAGTAGTAGAACTGCTTGTCCGGGCTGACGCTGAACGAGGGCGTCTTTTCCTTGTGGAACGGGCAGCAGGCGGTGAGGTTCTTGCCGGCCTTTTTCAGCTGGACGCGAGAACTCACCACATCGACGATGTCGGTGCGGTTGAGAAGGTCGTCAATGAAGCTTTGGGGTATCAGCCCGGCCATGGCTCTCTCGTCATCAGGCGATCATGGAAAGTCTATCGCTAATGCTGCGGGAACGACGGTGCATTCGAAACGGGTTCGAATGGCAAACGCAAGAAACGGAAGAAGATGTGCTCGTCGATAACCCGTGAGGGCCCGTCAGTGTGACGTGCACGGCTGGCGATAAAGCCAGTTCTGACGATTGGGGCAGGCTGCCCGCGCTGGGAACCAGTCTGGGCGTCTCCGGCGATACGGCAGGTGCCGTGGCTGGAGTGAACAGCTTAATCAACTGCCGGCAGCCCGGCTTTGGGCCGGGCGAGGCAGAAGCTTGCGACGAACGTCTGTATTAGTACAGACGAACGGCGCGGCGCTGTTCGCGCTGAACTTTCTTGGCGTGACGCTTGACAGCAGCAGCTGCCTTGCGCTTACGCTCGGAAGTCGGCTTCTCGTAAAATTCGCGGCTACGAACTTCAGCCAGTACACCGGCTTTTTCGCAGGAGCGCTTGAAACGACGCAGAGCTACGTCGAAGGGTTCGTTCTCTTTAACTTTGACGGCTGGCATCCAGAGCTACCTTCATTCATTACCGGGGTCAACGAACTCGTGGCAGGAATGTGCACTGGAGTACGTCGGTTTTTAAGGGTTGCGGATGTTAACTCTTACCCGGGCGGAATGCAAAGCCTCTGATCGAAAACCGCTGGTCGGCACCGGTAGCGGGGACTAGAATGCGCGCCTTCGAATTCAGCCTCCACAAGGCCATGACCCATGCTAGTACTGGGATTGGAAACATCCTGCGATGAAACCGGCGTCGCCCTCTACGACAGCGAGCGCGGCCTGCTGGCCGACGCGCTGTTCAGCCAGATCGACCTGCACCGCGTCTATGGCGGCGTGGTGCCCGAGCTCGCGTCCCGCGACCACGTCAAGCGCATGCTGCCGCTGATCCGCCAGGTGCTGGCCGAGGCCGATTGCGTCGCCACCGACATCGATGCCATCGCCTACACCGCAGGTCCCGGCCTGGTCGGCGCGCTGCTGGTCGGCGCCTCCTGCGCCCAGGCCCTGGCCTTTGCCTGGGACATCCCGGCGCTGGGCGTCCATCATATGGAAGGCCATCTGCTGGCGCCAATGCTCGAAGAGCAGCCGCCGGAGTTTCCGTTCGTCGCCCTGCTGGTATCCGGCGGTCACACCCAGCTGGTGCGGGTCGATGGCATCGGTCGCTACGAACTGCTCGGCGAGTCGCTGGATGACGCTGCCGGCGAAGCCTTCGACAAGACCGCCAAGTTGATCGGCCTGCCCTATCCCGGCGGCCCGGAGATCGCCCGCCTGGCCGTCCAAGGGGTGCCCGGCCGCTTCGTCTTCCCGCGTCCGATGACCGATCGCCCGGGCCTGGAGTTCAGCTTCAGCGGCCTCAAGACCTTCGCCCTCAACACCTGGCAGCAATGCCGCAACGCCGGGGACGACAGCGAGCAAACCCGTTGCGACATCTCGCTGGCCTTCCAGCAGGCCGTGGTCGAGACTCTGACCATCAAGTGCCGTCGCGCCCTCAAGCAGACCGGGCTCAAGCGCCTGGTGATCGCCGGTGGCGTGAGCGCCAACAAGGCGCTGCGTGCGTCGCTGGAGGAAATGACGGCCAGCCTCAAGGGCAACGTGTTCTATGCCCGGCCGAAATTCTGTACCGACAATGGCGCGATGATCGCCTATGCCGGCTGCCAGCGTCTCGCCGCCGGCCAGCAGGAAACCCTGGCGATCAGCGTGCAGGCGCGTTGGCCGATGGAGACGTTGCAGGCGATCTGATCGGCTAGAAATGCCTTTCCCGTCCGGCGAACAGATCGCGTAGATTGCCGCGATGCCGCCACACGATGAGCAGGGTCAGCACGGTCATCGGCAACAGCGCTTCCGGCTCGCGCCAGGCCAGCAATGGCAGGGTCAGGGGCGTGGCGATCAGGGCCGCCAGCGAGCTGGTGCGGGTCAGGTAGAAGGTTAGCAGCCAGGCGCCGATGGCCAGTAGTGCGGCCGGTGGATACAGGCCGAGCAGCACGCCGGCGGCAGTGGCGACGCCCTTGCCGCCGCGAAAGCGGAAATACAGCGGAAACAGGTGGCCCAGTACCGCGCAAAGGCCGATCCAGGCTTGTTCGCGCTGGTCCAGACCCGCCATCACGGCGAGCAGGATCGGCACAAGGCCCTTGCACAGGTCGCCGAGCAGGGTCAGGATCGCCAGTTTCCGCCCCGCCAGCCGCAACATGTTGGTGGCGCCGGCATTGCCTGAGCCGCTCAGGCGCGGGTCGGGACTGCCGCTCAGGCGGCTGAGGACGATGGCGAAGGACAGAGAGCCAAGCAGGTAGGCGAAGATCGCCAGTAACCAAAACATGCTAACTATTCCGGGCAAGGACGCCCCAGATTCTAACGGCGCAAGGCGCCCTTGTCGTGCTGTGGAGAGAAGTGCTTGGACAGAGTGTTCATCGAGGGACTGGAAGTCGATACCGTGATCGGTGCCTACGACTGGGAGCGCGGCATTCGACAATGCCTGCGCCTGGACCTGCGGTTCGCCTGGGATAATCGCCCGGCGGCGGCGGGAGACGACCTGACCCTCGCCCTGGACTATGCCAGCGTGTCGGCGCGCATCCAGGCGTTCGCCGAGCAGGCGCAGTTCCAGTTGGTGGAAACCTTCGCCGAGCGCCTGGCCCAGGTGCTGATGGACGAGTTCGGCATCCCCTGGCTGCAACTGAAGCTGACCAAGCCAGGCGCGGTGCCTGCGGCCACCGGTGGTGTCGGCGTGGAGATCGAGCGCGGATGCCTCTGATACGGGTTTACCTGGGCCTGGGCAGCAATGTCGAGCGCGAGCGGCACCTGACCGCAGGCCTCGATGCGCTGGCCGGTTTCCTTCAGGACATGCAGTGTTCGCCGGTATTCGAAAGCCAGGCAGTGGGGATCAAGAGCGGACCGTTCTTCAACCTGGTGGTGACCGGCCTGACTGACCTGCCGCTGATCGAACTGGATCGCCGGCTCAAGTTCATCGAGGCCGACAACGGTCGTTATGCCCCCGAGCGCAAGGGGCTGCCGCTGGACATCGACGTGCTGATGTACGGCGACCTGCATGGCAACTTCGACGGCCTGGTCCTGCCCCGTGCCGAGATCCTGAAGAATGCCTTCGTGCTCTGGCCGCTGGCGCTGATCGCGCCGCAACTGATGCATCCCGGCGCGGGGCGGAGCATGGCGCAGTTGTGGCGCGAAGCGCAGATCGACCAGGTCCTGGCGCCGGTGTCCTTTCTCTGGCACGAGCAGCAACTGACCCCGGCAAGCGCCTGACTGCCTTGCGGCGGAGGGGAGTCGATGCATATGATAAGGCTTATCATTCGCGTCAAATCCCCTTTTCCTACTGCGTGCCGTCACCATGTCCCCTCCTTCCCAGAGCGGTATCACCGATATCGCGGCTTTGTATGACACGCAGCATCGCTGGCTGCTGAACTGGCTGCGACGCCGGCTGAATTGCTCGCAAAGCGCCGCCGATCTGGCCCAGGACACCTTCCTGCGCCTTTTGGCGAAAGACCATCCCCTCGAAATCCATGCACCGCGCAGCTTCCTGGCGACGGTGGCGCAGAGCGTGCTGTCCAACCATTTCCGCCGGCAGAAGCTGGAGCGTGCTTACCTGGAAGCCTTGGCGGCACTGCCCGAGGCGCTGGCGCCGGATCTGGAAACCCAGGCGATCCTGCTGGAGACGCTGGTGGAACTGGATGCGGTGCTGGAACGCCTGGAACGTCCGGTACGCCAGGCATTTCTCTGGTCGCAGCTGGATGGCCTCAGCCACGTCGAGATTGGCGCGCGCCTGGGCGTCTCGGCGTCTACCGCCAAGCGCTACATCGCCAGGGCCGGTGCACGCTGCATCATGCTCGATCCAAGCCTGGACCCGGCATGAGCGCCGTTGCCGGAACCATCACCCTGGAGATCGCCGAGCAGGCGATGTTCTGGTACCTGGAACTGCTGGAGCCGCAGGTCAGCGAGGATACCCGTCAGGCCTGCCATGACTGGCGCCGTGCCCATCCCCTGCATGAGCAGGCCTGGCAACGGGCGCAGAACCTTGGCCAGCGCATGGGTGAGATGCGTCAGCAGCGGAGCCTGGCCAGCGCGACGTTGACAGCGGCAGGGTTGTCGCGGCGGCGCGTGGCCAAGCAGTTGGCGATTCTCCTGCTGGCCGGCGCCGGCGCCTGGAGCCTTCGCCAAAGCGGCCTGGTCCAGCCCCTGCTGGCTGATCACCGCAGCGGGGTAGGGCAGCGACGCAATGTGGAGCTGACGGATGGCACCCGGATCCAGCTCAACACCGATACCGCAATCGATATCGCGGCGGACCGCGAGATCCGGCGCATCAACCTGCTGCGCGGTGAAATCCTCGTCACCCTTGGCGAGGATCCGCAGGCTCGGCGTTTGCGTATCGAAACCGCCCAGGGAGGGGTGAGCGCGCTGCGCGGGCGGATCAGCGTGCGCCAGCGCGAGGACTACACCCAGGTCGCCCTGCTGCAGGGCGAGGCCCGGGTCGAACCGCGTAACGGCCCGCTGCGGATGCTGGCTGTCGCCGAGCGGGTGAACTTCACCGATCGGGAAATCTTCAGCCGTCGCGGCACGGACGCGGACCTGGCCTGGACCGAGGGCATGATCGTCGCCGATGGCCAGCGTCTGGCGGACTTCCTCGTGGAGTTGTCGCGTTACCGGCCCGGCCACCTGGGGTGCGATCCGGCATTGGCCGAGCTGCGGGTTTCCGGCACTTACCCGCTGGACGATACCGACCGGGTCCTGGCGGCGGTCAGCCGGACCCTGCAGGTGGAAATGCGCTCCATCACCCGCTACTGGGTCACGCTGCAACCGTCGGCGATGCGTGGCTGAAACTTTTTTTGATCTTGCCTGGTGCGTTTGCCGTTCTCACGAGACTCAACCCCCAGAAGTCCAATATTCATCTTGGGGAGTCGTTGCATGAACAAGGGTGTACGAGGGCGGCGGGCCGCGACCCGACAGGCGCTGGCATTGGCCGTGGCGCAAGGCATCGCCTGCATGGCGCTGGGCGGATCGCTGGTGGCACTGCCAGGCTGGGCCAATGCGGCCGAGCAGGCGGGACAGGAATTCGATATCGCCGCAGGCCCCCTGGCGGGAGCGTTGAACCAGTTCGGTAAGAGCGCTCATATCCTGTTGTCGTACCCGGCGCAGCTGGTTGAAGGCAAGAGCAGCCCCGGGCTCAAGGGCCGGCATGAGATTGCCAGCGGCCTGGCGCAATTGCTCGCCGGCTCCGGTCTGCAGCCGATCCGCGAAGCCAACGGCAACTACACGCTGATGCTGGCCGTGGCGCCCGAGGCGCTGCAACTGGGCGAAGTGTCGATCTCCGGCAAGGCGCCGGGCTCCATCACCGAGGGTACCGGGCTCTACACCACCTACTCGTCGAGCAGCTCGACGCGGCTGAACCTGACGCCGAAGGAAACCCCGCAGACCCTGACGGTCATGACCCGCCAGCGTCTGGACGACCAGAAGCTGACCAGTCTCAATGAAGTGCTGGATGCCACCTCGGGTATCACCGTGTCCCACGCCAGCGTTGGTGCGGAGAACAATACCTACTGGTCCCGCGGTTTCATGATCAATAACTTCGAGATCGACGGCGTGCCGACGTCATCGCGCATCGACAACTCGACCCAGTACACCGCGATGTACGACCGCATCGAGATCGTTCGCGGCGCCACCGGCCTGATCAGCGGGACGGGGACTCCAGGCGCAACCATCAACCTGATCCGCAAGCGCCCCACCTACGACCCGCAGTTCAGCGTCAGCGCCGAGGCTGGCAGCTGGGATCGCTACGGCACCGGTTTCGACGCCTCCGGTCCGTTGAACGAGTCGGGCTCCATCCGTGGCCGTCTGGTGGTGGATATCAAGGACCAGGGCTCCTGGGTCGATCGCATGTCGTCCGATTCGCAACTGGTCTACGGCATCAGTGAATTCGACCTGTCGGATGCGACGCTGCTGACGGCAGGTTTCAGCTACGCCAACTCCCATACCAATTCGCCCCTGCGTGTCGGCTTTCCCGTGTACTTCACCAACGGCGTGAAGACCGACCTGCCACGCTCCACCAACAGCGCTGCCGAGTGGGCCTATTACGACCGCAAGGTGACCAACGTCTTTACCTCGCTGGAGCATCGCTTTGCCAATGGCTGGAGCGGCAAGGTCGAACTGAGCCACACGCAGAACAGCTTCGACCAGGTGACCACCTTCCTCAATGGCGGCATCGACCAGCAGACCGGCGCCGGCAGCTACATGTACCCAAACCGCTGGAGCGGCACGCCGCGGCAGAACAACCTGGATGCCTATTTCACTGGGCCATTCAGCCTGTTCGGTCGCGAGCATGAGCTGATCGTCGGCACCACCCTGTCGCGCTACACGGAAAACACCCCGGACCGAGGGGGATGGCAAGGCCCCTGGACCGGCTATGACGGGACCATCGGCAACTTCCTCGACTGGGACGGCAGCGGGCCGAAGCCGTCCTTCGCGCCGGTGGGCAAGAACTACATCACCGAGAACCAGTACGCGCTGTACCTGAGCTCGCGCTTCAACCTGCGCGACGACCTGCACCTCATGCTCGGTGGCCGGGTCACGGACTGGAAGCGGGAAAGCGAGAACCAGCCGTACGATGGCGCGGCGACCTACAGCAGTGAGAATCGCCACGGCATCTTCCTGCCCTACACCGGCCTGGTGTACGACCTGGACGACACCTGGTCGGTCTACGGCAGCTACACCAAGATCTTCAACCCGCAGTCCTACGGCATGAAGGACATCAACGGCAAACCCCTGGAACCGCAGGAAGGCGTCGGCTACGAGGTGGGGGTCAAGGGCAGCTTCAACGACGACAAGCTCAATGCCAGCCTGGCGCTGTTCCGTATCGAGCAGGACAACCTGGGGGTATGGATCGCCGATCCGGACATCTATCGCACCGAGAAGGGCACCACCACCAAGGGTGTGGAACTGGCCTTGGATGGCCAGCTGGCCGAGGGCTGGCAGTTGATGGCCGGGTACGCCTACAGCGTCAGCACCAGTGATGAGGATGAGCGCATCGTCACCAACATCCCGCGGCACAGCGTCAAGACCTTCACCACCTATCGCCTGCCGGGCGTGCTGGACAAGGTCACGGTCGGGGGTGGGGTGAACTGGCAGAGCAAGTATGGCCAGGACCTGCATGCGTTCACCCAGGGCAGCTACGCGCTGGTCAACCTGATGGCGCGCTACGAGGTCAGCGAGGACCTCAGCCTCAAGGTCAACCTGAACAACGCGCTGGACAAGAAGTACTACGCCTATTCCGACACCTGGGGGGTGTATGGCGAGCCGCGCAATGTGATGACTTCGGTGGAGTACCGGTTCTGAACAGGGGGTGATGCTGCTTGCAGCCTCATCCCCGGCATCTAGCGGGGAGCACTTTCCTTGTAGGCCTTCAGGGCATTCAGCCTGGCCTTCTTCAGCGCTTCTCCAAGCGCCTGGCCGGTGTAGCCCTGTTCCACCAGCGGCTTCACCGCGACCCGGCGCGCAGCCTCGGCAGCCCCGCGCAGGTAGTCGGCCTGTGGATAAGCTCGGTCTTCCAGACCGAGCCGACCGCGGGCGTCCATCTCGCAGGCAACCACGAACTCTTCGAAACGCTGCGGCCGGCGGTAGACGTCGAAGCGCTGCAGCAACTCCAGCAAGGTCGAAGGCTTCAATTCCAGCGCCCGATGTCCGTGGGTATGGTATTCGCCCACCAGCAGTGCCAGTTCCTGACATTCGCGCGGCGCCTTGAAGCGCTGGTTGACCGCTTCGATCAGCTTCAGTCCGCGGTGTTCATGGGCGATGTGGCGAGGCCACTCTGCCTCCGGCGTGGTGCCCTTGCCCAGGTCGTGGAGCAGGCAGGCCCAGCGCACGGCCAGCGGTTGAGCGTGGCGGGCGGCCTGTTCCAGCACCGCCAGGGTGTGGGCACCGGTATCGATTTCCGGGTGATGGGCCGGAGGCTGTGGCACGCCGAACAGGGCATCCACTTCCGGCATCAACTGCTTCAGCGCACCGCACTCGCGCAGGACTTGGATGAATATCTGAGGGTGATCTTCCATCAGGGCGCGGGAAATTTCCTTCCAACTGCGCTCCGGGGTCAGTGCCAGCAGTTCCCCGGAGTCACTGAGTTTGCGCATCAGCTCCAGGGTTTCGGGGGCCACCCTGAAGCCCAGACCGGCAAAGCGCGCGGCGAAGCGGGCCACGCGCAGTACACGCAGGGGATCTTCGGCGAACGCCGGGGATACGTGGCGTAGCAGGCGGTTATCCAGATCCTGCTTGCCGTTGTAGGGGTCGGTCAGGTTGCCGTGATCGTCCTCGGCCATCGCGTTGATGGTCAGGTCGCGGCGGACCAGGTCCTGTTCGAGGGTGACATCGGGGCTGGCGTGGAAGGTGAAGCCACCGTAGCCGACGCCGCTCTTGCGCTCGGTACGGGCCAGGGCGTATTCCTCACCGCTTTTCGGGTGCAGGAACACCGGGAAATCCGTGCCCACCGGACGATAGCCGAGGGCTTGCATCTGCTGTGCGGTGGCGCCGACCACCACCCAGTCGTTATCGGTGACCGGCCTGCCGAGCAGGCGATCGCGCACGGCGCCGCCGACTTTGTAGATCTGCATGAAAAACCTCCGTAGATGCCCTACAGGATAACCTGTGTGACATCACGGAGGCGGCTGGTATCAGAGGTGAACGACGGCGAGGTCGAGACGACCGTGGTCGCCCCCGTCGCCGTGCTCGCCCCTTGGGGGCACGTGATGGGTCTTCATTACCTGCTCGCCCTGCAGGGTTTCCAGGTGAATATCGAAGCCCCACAGGCGATGCAGGTGCTTGAGCACTTCCTCGGTGGAGTCGCCCAGCGGCTTGCGGTCGTGCTGCTGGTGACGGAGGGTCAGGGAACGGTCGCCGCGGCGGTCGATGCTCCAGATCTGCACGTTGGGCTCGCGGTTGCCAAGGTTGTATTGCGCCGCGAGGGTCTCGCGGATGGTGCGGTAGCCGCTTTCGTCGTGGATGGCCGGGACCAGCAGGTCGTCGCGCTGGTCGTCATCGAGGATGCTGAACAGCTTGAGGTCGCGGATCACCTTGGGCGACAGGTACTGCAGGATGAAGCTCTCGTCCTTGAAACTGCTCATGGCGAACTTGATCGCGGACAGCCAGTCGCTGCCAGCGATGTCCGGGAACCAGCGGCGGTCTTCCTCCGTGGGGTTCTCGCACATGCGGCGGATGTCGGTGTACATGGCGAACCCCAGGGCGTAGGGGTTGATGCCGTTGTAGTAGGGGCTGTCGAAGCCGGGCTGGAACACCACGCTGGTGTGGGACTGGAGGAACTCCATCATGAAACCGTCGGTGACCAGGCCTTCGTCGTACAGGTCGTTCATCAGGGTGTAGTGCCAGAAGGTGGCCCAGCCTTCGTTCATCACCTGGGTCTGGCGTTGTGGGTAGAAGTACTGGGCGATCTTGCGCACGATGCGCACGACCTCGCGCTGCCAGGGCTCCAGCAGCGGCGCGTGCTTCTCGATGAAGTACAGGATGTTTTCCTGTGGCTCGGCAGGGAAGCGCGCCAGGTCCTTCTCGCTGATCTTGTCGGCGCTCTTCGGAATGGTCCGCCATAGGTCGTTGATCTGCTTCTGCATGTGCTCTTCACGATCCTTCTGCCGCCGCCGCTCCTCTTCGGCGGAGATGGGATAGGGCCGCTTGTAGCGGTCGACACCGTAGTTCATCAGGGCGTGGCAGGAATCGAGCAGGTCCTCCACCGCGTCGATGCCATGGCGTTCCTCGCACTGCATGATGTACTGCTTGGCGAACACCAGGTAGTCGATGATCGAGCTGGCGTCGGTCCAGGTGCGGAACAGGTAGTTGCCCTTGAAGAAGCTGTTGTGCCCGTAGCACGCGTGAGCCACCACCAGCGCCTGCATGCAGATGGTGTTTTCCTCCATCAGGTAGGCGATGCAGGGGTCGGAGTTGATCACGATCTCGTAGGCCAGGCCCATCTGGCCGCGGCTGTAGGACTTCTCGGTACTGAGGAAGTGCTTGCCGTAGGACCAGTGGTGATAGCCCAGCGGCATGCCCACCGACGCGTAGGCGTCCATCATCTGTTCGGCGGTGATCACTTCGATCTGGTTGGGGTAGGTGTCCAGGGCGTAGCGCTCGGCCAGGCGGCTGATCTCGCGGTCATAGGCCTGGATGAGCTCGAACGTCCACTCGGAACCGGTGGAAAGGGGTTGGCGCTTCTCTCTGGCGGTCATGTCACTAACCTGCGCTGGAAGAGTTCACGGAAGACCGGGTAGATATCGCCGGCCGACACCAGCTGTTGCTGGGCGAACGTGTCGGGGAAGGATTCGCCGATACGCTCGTATTCGAACCACAGTGCCTGGTGTTCGCGGGGGGTGATCTCGACGTAAGTGTAGTACTGGACGAACGGCATGATCTGCTTGCTGAGGATCTCCCGGCAGATCGGTGAGTCGTCGTTCCAGTTGTCGCCGTCCGAGGCCTGCGCGGCGTAGATGTTCCATTCATTCGCCGGGTAGCGCTCGGCCATGATTTCCTGCATCAGTTTCAGGGCGCTGGAGACGATGGTGCCGCCGGTCTCGCGGGAGTAGAAGAACTCTTCCTCGTCGACCTCGCGGGCGCTGGTGTGGTGGCGGATGAACACCACCTCGATGCGGTCGTAGTTACGCTTGAGGAACAGGTACAGAAGGATGAAGAAGCGCTTGGCGATGTCCTTGGTGGCCTGGGTCATGGAGCCGGACACGTCCATCAGGCAGAACATCACCGCCTTGGAACTGGGGTTGGGGTGCTTGACCAGCAGGTTGTACTTGAGGTCGAAGGTGTCGAGGAAGGGGATGCGGTGAATACGTGCACTCAAACGCTCGATTTCCGCCTCGATTTCCTGGATATCGCCGAAATTGTCTGGTTCTTCCCGCTTCAGGCGTGCCAGCTCTTCCTTGGCTTCGCGCAGCTTGGCGCGACTGCTGCCGGAGAGGGCTATGCGTCGGGCGTGGGCGGAGCGCAGGGTACGGATGATGTTGATCCGCGACGGGTTGCCTTCGTTGCTGATCCCGGCGCGTACTGTCTTGAAGGTGTCTGTGCCGGTCAGGTGACGCTTGACCAGGTTGGGCAGTTCGAGGTCCTCGAACATGAATTCGAGGAATTCTTCCTGGGTGATCTGGAAGACGAACTCGTCCATGCCTTCGCCGGAATTGCCCGCCTTGCCGCGGCCGCCACCACCTCCGCCGCCCTGGGGGCGTGGGATGTGCTCGCCGGCGGTGAATTCCTTGTTGCCCGGGTGGACGACGGTCTGCTTGCCGCCGCGGCCGTGGTGCAGCACGGGTTCGTCGATATCGCGGCCGGGGATGCTGATCTGCTCGCCATGCTCCATGTCGGTGATGGAGCGACGGCTTACGGCTTCCTCGACGGCTTTCTTGATGTGGTCACGGTAACGCCGCAGGAAGCGCTGGCGATTGACCGTGCTCTTGTTCTTGCCGTTCAGGCGTCGGTCGATGACGTAGCTCATGGGCCCTCCGGTAGCTGGGGTACAGCTGCAAGCTTCAAGCTACAAGCTGCAAGAAACGCTCGGCCGTCGTGAGCGGCGCGGGGTGCCGGGGCACCCGCGTGCGGCTCGCGACGTTCAGGCAGCAGCTATTACTGGGACTTTCTGACCCGCAGGTACCACTCGGAGAGCAGGCGAACCTGCTTGTCCGTGTAGCCGCGTTCCACCATGCGCGTGACGAAGTCGTTGTGTTTCTGTTGATCCTCCTTGCTCGCCTTGGCGTTGAAGCTGATGACCGGCAACAGGTCCTCGGTGTTGGAGAACATTTTCTTCTCGATGACCACCCGCAACTTCTCGTAGCTGAGCCAGGTCGGGTTCTTGCCGTTGTTGTTGGCCCGGGCACGCAGGACGAAGTTGACGATCTCGTTGCGGAAGTCCTTCGGATTGCTGATGCCGGCAGGTTTCTCGATCTTCTCCAGCTCTTCGTTGAGGGCAATGCGGTTGAGGATCTCGCCGGTTTCCGGATCGCGGTATTCCTGGTCCTGGATCCAGAAGTCCGCGTACAGCACGTAGCGGTCGAAGATGTTCTGGCCGTACTCGCTGTAGGACTCCAGGTAGGCGGTCTGGATTTCCTTGCCGATGAACTCGATGTAGCGCGGGGCCAGGTACTCCTTCAGGTAGCGCAGGTAGCGTTCGCGTACCTCGGCCGGGAACTGTTCCTGTTCGATCTGCTGCTCCAGCACGTAAAGCAGGTGCACCGGGTTGGCAGCGACTTCATGCGGGTCGAAGTTGAATACCTTGGACAGGATCTTGAAGGCGAAGCGGGTCGACAGGCCGTTCATGCCCTCGTCGACGCCGGCGGCATCGCGGTATTCCTGGATCGACTTGGCCTTCGGATCGGTGTCCTTGAGGTTTTCGCCGTCGTACACGCGCATCTTCGAGTAGATGTTGGAGTTCTCCGGCTCCTTCAGGCGCGAGAGCACGGTGAACTGGGCCAGCATCTTCAGGGTGTCGGGTGCGCAATGGGCCTTGGCCAGCGAGCTGTTGAACAGCAACTTGTCGTAGATCTTGATCTCGTCGCTGACCCGCAGGCAGTACGGGACCTTGACGATGTAGATCCGGTCGATGAAGGCCTCGTTGTTCTTGTTGTTGCGGAAGCTGTGCCATTCCGATTCGTTGGAGTGGGCCAGCAGGATGCCGGAGTAGGGGATCGCGCCCAGGCCTTCGGTACTGTTGTAGTTGCCTTCCTGGGTGGCGGTGAGCAGCGGGTGCAGGACCTTGATCGGCGCCTTGAACATCTCGACGAATTCCATCAGGCCCTGGTTGGCCCGGCACAGTGCGCCCGAGTAGCTGTAGGCATCGGCGTCGTTCTGCGGGAATTCTTCCAGCTTGCGGATATCCACCTTGCCCACGAGGGCCGAGATGTCCTGGTTGTTCTCGTCGCCCGGCTCGGTCTTGGCCACGGCGATCTGGTTGAGGATCGAAGGATAGAGCTTGACCACCTTGAACTGGCTGATATCACCGCCAAACTCGGCCAGGCGCTTGGTCGCCCAGGGCGACATGATGGTGTTCAGGTAGCGCCGCGGGATGCCGAAGTCCTCTTCGAGAATCGCACCGTCCTCGGCAGCGTTGAACAGCCCTAGGGGCGATTCGAACACGGGTGAGCCCTTGATCGCGTAGAAGGGCACCTTCTCCATCAGCTGCTTCAGCTTTTCCGCCAGGGACGACTTGCCGCCACCCACCGGGCCGAGCAGATAGAGGATCTGTTTCTTCTCTTCCAGGCCCTGGGCCGCATGACGGAAGTAGGAGACGATCTGGTCGATGCACTCCTCCATGCCGTGGAAGTCCTCGAAGGCTGGATAGCGCCGGATCACCTTGTTGGAGAAGATCCGCGACAGCCTGGAGTTGTTCGAGGTGTCCACCAGTTCCGGCTCGCCGATGGCCATGAGCAGGCGCTCGGAGGCCGAAGCGTAGGCGCTGCGGTCGTTCTTGCAGAGCTCCAGGTACTCCTGTAGCGAGAGCTCCTCCTGGCGGGTGGACTCGAAGCGTTGTTGGAAGTGGCTAAAAATACTCATGACGTCACCTCGCTCGATACGTGGAGCCGACGCCGGATCATTCAGCTGATGCTGGCATGCAATCGGGATGGACGATTGCTGTATACCCCCCAGAACACCTAGAAATCGCTACCGATGACCCGCACGCCGGTGTACCGGCTCTCCCCTTTTTTGGATGGCCTGGGCTTAAGGATAGTTGGTAATCCGGGAGGTCAAGGGCGGATGGCTGATTAGTTCGCCATGACCGTTCGTCTGGTCAGGCGCGAGCCCGCGTGGGACGCGGGCTGCAGGGGAGGGAAAAAATTATTCTACGGTTCCCTGGCTGGTTTCCGCGGGGAAGGTGCCGCGCCACAACTCGAAGCCGCCGTCGAGGCTGTAGACGTCCGAGAAGCCCTGGCTGACCAGGTAGGCTGCGGCGCTCTGGCTGGAGTTGCCGTGATAGCAGACCACCACGGTAGGGGCGTCGAGGTCGGCGTTGCGGATGAAGTCGGCCACCGTGTGGTTGTCCAGATGGCTGGAGCCGGTGATGTGGCCGTTGGCATAGGCTTGCGGGTCGCGAATGTCGACCACGACCGCACCTTGTTCGCGCAGGGTTTGTGCCTGCTCGGGAGGGATGCGCTTGAATTCGCTCATGGGGGCGGTTCCTTCAACAATGACGGGGCATTCTAGCCCTTTGCTGCTGGCGACGGGGCATCCTTGTCGGCGCAATCGCAGCGATGCAGTTCACCGCTGTCGACGTTCATCAGGGTCATGGCGCCACCCCAGACGCAACCGGTGTCGAGCGCGAAGACATTGGGCGCGTTGCAGCGCCCTTCGAGGGCTGCCCAATGACCGAAGATGATCTTCACATGCCGCGAGCGACGCTCCTTGTGCGCGAACCAGGGCTTGTAGCCGGGCGGTGCGGTGTCGGCACCTTCCTTGCCCTTGAGGTCGAGCTTGCCTTCAGCGGTGCAGAAGCGCATGCGGGTGAAGTAGTTGGTGATGACCCGCAGGCGCTCGACGCCGGTCAGGTCCTTGTTCCACTTGCTCGGCTCGTTGCCGTACATGCCGTCCAGGTATTGCTTGAGACGCAGGTCGTCGCGCAGCACTTCCTCGACTTCCGCAGCAAGCCCGAGGGCCTTGCCCAGGGTCCATTGCGGCGGGATGCCGGCATGGACCAGCACGGCGCCGCGGGCTTCGTCGAAATGCAGGAGCTTCTGCCGGCGCAGCCAGTCCATGAGCACGGGTGCATCCGGCGCCTCGACGATTTCGCGCAGGGTGTCGCTCTTCTTCAGGCGCTCGATGTTGTGCCACACCGCCAGCAGGTGCAGGTCATGGTTGCCCAGCACGCAGACCAGCGAGTCGCGCATGGCGTAGAGGTAGCGCAGGGTTTCCAGGGACTGAGGGCCACGGTTGACCAGGTCGCCGACCAGCCACAGGCGATCGACGGCCGGATCGAACTTGACTCGATCAAGCAGGCACTTGAGTGGATCGAGGCAGCCTTGCAGGTCGCCGACGGCATAGGTCGCCATCAGTGCAGAGCCCCCGGCACGGCGAGGCGGAACGGTGCGATATCGGCTTCGAAGCGCGTTCCGTCCTGGGCGAACATCTGGTAGCTGCCCTCCATGGTGCCGACCTTGCACGAGAGCACCGCACCACTGCTGTAGGTATGGCTTTGGCCGGGAGCTATGAGCGGTTGTTCACCGACGACGCCATCGCCGCGCACCTCTTCCACCTTGCCGTTGCCGTGGGTGATCACCCAATGGCGCGACATCAGCTTGGCCGCGAGGCTGCCGTTGTTGCTGACGGTGATGGTGTAGGCAAAGGCGTAGCGGTCGTTTTCGGGTTGCGACTGCTCCGGAAGGAAGCGGGTGACGACGCTGACGTCGACCTGGTACAGGGGATCGGACATGCGAAAAGCCTTCGAGACGAACGGATGCTGCGATTTGAGGGTCAGTCTAGGCCATGGGGATGGCAGCAGGCCAGCCTCAAGGGGAGGCTGGCCGTGCCGGTGGTCACTTGGCGGACTGTTCGGCGAGCTTGTCCGCGAGACGGACGAAGGCGGCCAGGTCGAGCTGCTCGGGACGCAGGCTGCCGTCGACGCCAGCCGCTTCGATGGCTTCGCTGCTGAGCAGGGCTTTCAGGGTGTTGCGCAGGGTCTTGCGCCGCTGGTTGAACGCTTCGCGGACGATGCGTTCGAGCAGGCGGTGATCCTTGGCAGGGAAGGGCAGGACTGCATGGGGTACCAGGCGAACGATTGCTGAATCCACCTTCGGCGGAGGGTTGAACGCACCGGGACCGACGTTGAACAGGTGCTCCACGCGGCAGTGGTACTGCACCATGATCGATAGACGGCCCCAATCGCCACCACCCGGGCCAGCCGCCAGGCGCTCGACCACTTCCTTCTGCAGCATGAAGTGCATGTCGCGGATCAGTTCGGCGTTGTCCAGCAGGTGGAAAATCAGTGGCGTGGAGATGTTGTACGGCAGGTTGCCAACCACCCTCAGCGAGCGCGGTGCGGCGCCAAGGGTGGTGAAGTCGAATTTCAGCGCGTCGCCCTGATGCAGGCGGAAGTTGTCGCGGCTGGCGAACTGCTGGTTGAGGATCGGTACCAGGTCCTTGTCCAGCTCGATCACGTCCAGTTGCGCGCCGCTGCCCAGCACGCCCTCGGGCCGGGCGCCCGGACCGGGGCCGATCTCGAGGATGTGTTCGCCGGCCTTGGCGTTGATGGCGCGCAGGATGCGGTCGATCACGCCAGCGTCATGCAGGAAGTTCTGACCGAAGCGCTTGCGCGCCCGGTGTTGGTATTGCTCGGTCATAGTCGGGTCTCGGCCATCTGGTAGGCGGTTTCCAGGGCGACCTGCAGGCTGCCGGTGTCGATCCTGCCGGTACCGGCAAGGTCCAGGGCAGTGCCGTGATCCACCGAAGTGCGGATGATCGGCAGGCCGAGGGTGACATTCAGTGCAGCGCCAAAGCCCTTGAACTTGAGCACGGGCAGGCCCTGGTCGTGGTACATCGCCAGCACTGCGTCGCAGTGCTCCAGATATTTGGGGGTAAACAGGGTATCGGCCGGCAGCGGGCCGCGCAGGTCCATGCCTTCGGTGCGCAGGCGTTCCAGCGTCGGCTCGATGATGTCGATTTCCTCGCGGCCCAGGTGGCCGCCTTCGCCGGCATGCGGGTTGAGGCCGCAGACGAGAATGCGTGGCTGGGCGATGCCGAACTTCTGTTGCAGGTCGGCATGCAGGATCCGCGTGACACGCTCCAGGCGCTCGACGGTGATCGCATCGGCCACGTCGCGCAGGGGCAGGTGGGTGGTGACCAGGGCCACGCGCAGACCGCGGGTGGCAAGCATCATCACGACCTGGGAGGTGTGGGTCAGTTCGGCGAGGAATTCGGTGTGGCCGGAGAAAGCGATGCCGCTTTCGTTGATCACGCCCTTGTGTACAGGGGCGGTGATCATGCCGGCGAAATGCCCGTCCAGACAGCCTTGTCCGGCGCGGGTGAGGGTTTCCAGGACGAAGGCGGCATTGGCCTTGTCCAGCGTGCCGGCCACGGCCTTGTGCGCCAGTGGCGTGTCCCAGACGTACAGGCTGCCAGCAGGCGCGGGTGTGTCGGGAAAGGCGGCAGGAGTGACCGGCAGCAGGCTGACGGCCACACCCAGCTGCGCGGCCCGCTCGGCGAGCAGGTCACGGCTGGTAATGGCGATCAGGGGATGAGGCTGGGCTTGCGAGGCGAGCAGCAGGCACAGGTCGGGACCTATGCCTGCGGGTTCGCCGGGGGTGAGGGCGAAGCGCTGCGGTTTCACTGGGCAGCCTGTTCGGCGCCAGGAAGCTTGATTTCCACGTAGGCTTCGTCGCGGATCTGACGCAGCCAGCTTTGCAGCTCTTCATCGTACTTGCGGTTGCGCAGCACGGTCATGGCCTGTTGTTCACGAGCCTGGGCGGTGCTGTCGGTGGCGCGGCGGCCAAGGACTTCCAGGACGTGCCAGCCGTACTGGGTCTTGAACGGCTTGCTTACCTGGCCTTGTGGCGCGTTGGCCATGACTTCGCGGAACTCGGGTACCAGGGCGTTCGGGTCGATCCAGTTCAGGTCGCCACCGTTGAGCGCGGAGCCCGGGTCTTCCGAGAAGCTCTTCGCCAGTTCGGCGAAGTCTTCGCCGGCCTGGATGCGGTCGTACAGGCGCTGGGCGAGGACCTTGGTCTCGGCTTCGCTGCGGATTTCGCTCGGCTTGATCAGGATGTGGCGCACGTGGACTTCGTCACGCAGTTGGGTCTGACCGCCACGCTTTTCCTGCAGCTTGAGGATGATGAAGCCGCCCGGGGTACGGACCGGCTCGGTAACGTCACCTACGGCCATGGAACTGAGCATGCGGTCGAACGGAGGTGGAAGCTGGGCCGCTTTGCGCCAGCCCATCTCGCCGCCTTCCAGTGCGGTTTCGCTGGCCGAGCGGGCGATTGCCAGTTGGGCAAAATCGGCACCTTGCTTCAGTTGCTGGTAGATCTCGCCGGCCTGGCGGGCTGCCGCCTGGATAGCCGTGGAGCTGGCGCTTTCCGGCGTCGGGATCAGGATGTTGGCCAGGCGGAATTCTTCCGACAGCTGCATCTTGCCCATGTCGGAAGCGAGGAAGTTCTTCACTTCCTGCTCGGACACCTGGATGCGCTCGGCGACACGGCGTTGGCGCACGCGGCTGATGACCATCTCGCGGCGCACCTGCTCGCGGGCGTCATCGAAGGACAGGCCATCATGGGCCAGGGCAGCGCGGAACTGCTCCAGGCTCATGTTGTTGCGCTGGGCAATGGTGCCGATGGCCTGGTTCAGTTCTTCGTCGGTGATGCGGATGCCGGAGCGTTCGCCGATCTGCAGCTGCAGGTTTTCGACGATCAGGCGTTCCAGCACCTGCTGGTCCAGGACGCTGGCCGGAGGTACGGCGCCGCCACGCTTGGCGATGGTCTGCTGGACCTCATGGACACGCTGGTCCAGTTGGCTCTGCATGACCACGTCGTTGTCGACGATGGCGACGATCTTGTCCAGTTGCACTGCGGCGTGCGCGGTGCTGCTCAACATCATGGCGCCCAGCATCAGCGGGCGCAGACAATCAATAAGCTTGGTCTTCACGTGTACGGTAACCTTGAATGCCTTGATCGAGGAACGACTCGACCTTGTTGCCCACCACGCCACCGAGGCCTTTCAGCACGATCTGCAGGAAGACGCCGTGGTCGCCTTTTTCGTTTTCTGGTGCAGCCTGACTGTATTCGTCGTAGTCGACCCAATAGCGGTTGACCAACCGCAGTTTCCAGCAGCAGTTGTCGTATTCGAAACCACCCATAGCTTCAAGCGTGCGGTTGCGGTTGTAGTCATGCTGCCAGCGGGCAATCGCTGTCCATTGCGGAACGATTGGCCACATGACCGAGAAGTCATGTTGCTGGATCTTGTAGTAGTCCTTCACATAGCCAGGCTGGCCTGGCGTACCGTAATCGCCGCCGCCTACCGACCACTTGCCAGTGGTGTTGTCGTAGCGAACCATGTCGTTTCGGTAGCGATAGCCAAGGTTGACGATCTTGTTGACGTTGTCTTCCGGCTGGTAGTGGAACATGGCGCTGCCCGAGCGGGTGCTGCGGCTGTCCGGATCCCAGTTGAAATCGGAATTGAAGCGCCAGTCGCGGTTGAAGCGGAATTCGTATTCCAGCGCGTATGGCGAGACATCTGCCTGTGCGTCGTCTCGTGTCTTCCAGTCGATGCCTGGCAACTGGACCTTGCGGTCCTTGAAGTACAGCGCCTGGCCAACGCTTAAACGTTGACGCTCGAAACCGTTTTCTTCGATCCAACGGTTTGTTAGACCAAGGGAAAGCTTGTTCTCGTCACCAATCCGGTCAGTGCCGACAAAGCGATTGTTGCGGAAGAGCGATGCGTAGTTGAATGACGTTTCCCCGGAGTCGAAGATTGGAATGTCGCTTTGATCCTTATAAGGGACATAGAGGTAATAGAGGCGTGGTTCAAGCGTCTGGCGGTAGTTTTTGCCGAACCATTGGGTATCCCGGTCGAAATAAAGACCGCTGTCGACACTCAGGACAGGAATATTACGATTCTGGCTGCTTTTGAAGTCGCCATACAACCGACGATCCTCATCCGTGAATGTGGCGATATCACTTTTGCCTTCGCCGTCGAGATCAAGGTTGTAGTGTGTGGTTATATATTTGAAGGATGGGGTGACATAACCATATGACGCAGCCAGTGGCAGTGCGATTGTCGGGGCGGCGTTCAAACGGGTCCCGTTCGCCCGTGCTACGCCGTAGACGTATTCGTCGAGCCGCCTGCCACCCGTAGCTGGATCCGGGATACCTTCCTTGTCGTATACCACACCGCTTTTGAGGTCCCGCTCAAACCTCACGGCCTCGGTCTCGTAGCTAAATTGGAGTCCGCCTGGATTAAACGGCAGTACGCCGCTTAAGCTGAGCTGCGGTATCACATCATAGGGTGTGATACTGGTGATGTTCGCCAACTCGATTGCATGGACGTTCAGCTTGGCGGTGTAGCTGTCGCCACGATAGGTCAGTGTGCCCCGCTGATTCACATAGTCCCTAGACTCGACGCCGATCTGATCGCTCTCGAGATCCTGGAAATAGAACGGATCACTGATGTCGGTGTAGTCGACTTCCGTCATCAGACGCTCGTCCAGACCACCCTTGTGCTGCCAGTTGATCATCCAGCGCTTGTCTTGGTAGTCGGTCTGCTTCTTGCGATCGTCGTCCTGGTCATTCAGCCAGGCACCGCCGAACTGTCCTTCGCTGGACTTGGTCAGGTAACGGAACTCGCCTTCCATCAACAGGCCGCGCTTGGCCATGTAGCGTGGATACAGGGTGGCGTCGTAGTTCGGCGCAAGGTTGAAGTAGTACGGCGTGACCAGCATGAAGCCGGTGTCGCTGCTGGTGCTGAACGACGGCGGCAGGAAGCCGGACTGGCGACGGTCGTCGATCGGGAAGTAGATATACGGCGTGTAGAGCACCGGAATATCCTTGACCCGCAGGGTGACGTTGGTCGCGGTGCCGAAGCCGGTGGCCGGGTTCAGGGTGATGTTGTTGCCCTTGAGCTGCCAGGCGTTGCTGTTCGGCTCACAGGTGGTATACGTGCCGTCTTTCAGACGGATGATGGCGTTCTCGGAACGCTTGGCATACAGCGCGTTACCGCGGATGCGCGACTTGTGCATCACGTACTCGGCGTTGTCGACCTGTGCTTCGCCGGTGTCCAGCTGGATCTCGGCGCGGTCGCCGACCACCAGCGAGCCGTTGTCGCGGATCTTCACGTTGCCGACCAGCTCGCCGCGGTTCTCGGCCTGGTACAGGTTGGCCTCGTCGGCCTCGGCCTGCATGCTGCCCTGGCGCATGACCACGTCACCCGCGAGGGTGGCGATCTGCTGTTCCTGCTGGTAGCGGGAGACCTTGGCGCCGAGGAAGGTCGGCGACTCGTCCTTCGGCGTGCTGTCGTTCATGCCCGGGCGGACTGGCTCGATATAGGCACCGGAGCAATACGGACCGGTCTCGGCCAGTTGGGCCGCAGTCAGTTTCTCGCGTGGTACCCAGTCGAGGTGGCTGTAGTCGGGGCTACGGGATTTCAGACCACGGCCCTTGGATTCGGTGACCAGGACCGGGCGCGGGCCCTTGTCCTCGACCGAACCGGCCTGCTCTGGCGTGGCGTTGCCCGAGCTGACCGCGGCACCGTCATGCACGGGGCGTGGGGGCAGCGCATTGGCACTGGTCTTGGGCTTGCAGTCCCATCCACCGGAGGCGGACACCTGGCAGTCGTACTGCTCGGCAGCCACCACGTACGACGTGGCCAGAGGTTGCAGGGCCAGCAGACCGCCAGTCACCAGCAACGGGAATTTTTTACGAAACGCGGGGGATTTCAATGCCATCTTATTAGTCCGGGCTTCCTGCGTGCCATCTGCCCGCGTGTGGGGCCGCACGCCTCTCGATGGTCTGAAAAAGATGCTGGATGATAAAGCATGCCCCGCTTGACGGCTAGGCTCTGTAAGAAATGCATCCCAGTCGCTGGCAGCCGGGTGAAAACAGGCTCGGAATGCGCATTTACAAGCAGTAAACTCCGCTTCCTTGCCTGTATTCGCCTGGCCTGTCCTGGGTGCGAATACCTTTCATACAGAGCCCGGGGCCGTCGGAGACCCTTGCAATGCCCGATCACGATGTACGCCTGCAACACCTCAACGTCTGGCTCGATGAGCAACTGGCAGCCCTTTTTCGAACGCAGGACTGGGGACCGGTTCCCGCCGGCAGCCTGACCGCCGCAAGCAGCGACGCCAGTTTTCGCCGCTACTTCCGCTGGCAGGCCGATGGCCGCAGCTTTATCGTCATGGATGCACCGCCCCCCCAGGAGAACTGCCGCCCGTTCGTCGCCATCGCCCGCCTGCTGGCGAGCGCCGGGGTCAACGTGCCGGTGATCCATGCCGAGGACCTGGAGCGCGGCTTCCTGCTGCTCAGCGACCTGGGCCACCAGACCTACCTGGACGTGATCGACGAAGGCAACGCCGACGCCCTGTTCCATGACGCCATCGATGCACTGCTGGCCTTCCAGCGCCTGCCGATGGACGCGCCGCTGCCCAGCTATGACGTAGCCTTGCTGCGCCGCGAACTGGAACTGTTCCCCGAGTGGTATGTCGGTCGCGAGCTGGCCACGACTTTCGACGAGGCGCAGGCTGCCGCCTGGCAGCGCATAAGCACCCTGCTGATCGACAGCGCCCTGGCCCAGCCGAAGGTCCTGGTGCACCGCGACTACATGCCGCGCAATCTGATGCGCAGCGTGCCCAACCCGGGCGTGCTGGATTTCCAGGATGCGGTCTACGGCCCGGTCACCTACGACATCACCTGCCTGTTCAAAGATGCTTTCCTCAGCTGGCCGCAGGTGCGGGTCGCCGGCTGGCTGCGAGACTACTGGCAGCGTGCCCAGGCGGTGGGAATCCCGGTCCAGGCGGACTTCGAGGACTTCCACCGGGCCAGCGACCTGATGGGCGTGCAACGCCATCTCAAGGTGATCGGCATCTTCGCCCGTATCTGCCACCGCGACGGCAAGCCACGCTACCTGGCCGACGTGCCACGGTTCTTTGCCTATATAGATGAAGTGATTGCCCGCCGGCCGGAACTGGCCGAACTGGGCGAGCTGATCGCCAGCCTGGGGGCGCGTCCATGAAGGCGATGATTCTCGCGGCCGGCAAGGGTGAGCGGATGCGTCCGCTCACCCTGCACACGCCCAAGCCGCTGGTGCCGGTGGCGGGTGTGCCGCTGATCGAGTATCACCTGCGCGCCCTGGCTGCCGCAGGGTTTACCGAAGTGGTCATCAACCACGCCTGGCTTGGCCAGCAGATCGAGGGTCACCTGGGCGATGGTTCGCGCTGGGGCCTGAGCATCCGCTTCTCCCCGGAAGGCGAACCGCTGGAAACCGGCGGCGGCATCTTCAAGGCGCTGCCGCTGCTGGGGGACGAGCCCTTCCTGCTGGTCAACGGCGATATCTGGACCGACTACGACTTCACCCGCCTGCGCCAGCCGCTGCAAGGCCTGGCGCACCTGGTGCTCGTGGACAACCCCGGTCATCACGGCGCCGGTGATTTCCGCCTGGACGCCGATCAGGTCGAGGACGGCGCCGGTGCCAGCGACACGCTGACCTTCAGCGGCATCTCGGTGATCGATCCGGCCTTGTTCGCCGGTTGCCAGGCCGGTGCCTTCAAGTTGGCGCCGCTGCTGCGCCAGGCGATGGCCAGCGGCCAGGTCAGTGGCGAGCATTTCTGCGGCCACTGGGTGGATGTCGGCACCCTGGAGCGTCTTGCCGAAGTCGAGCGTCTGCTCGCCGAGCGCCGCTGACATGCTGTGGCCGAGCACAGTGATCGGAGCCGGTGCCGGCTTCGCCATCGCCAGCATTCCTGGCGCGCTGTTGGGAGCCCTGCTCGGGCAGGCGATGGACCGCCGTTTGCAGTTGCACAGCTGGGCGCACCTGCGGGAGAAACTTGGCGGCCGTCCGGTCCTGCGCGACGACGAGGTGTTGTTCGTCCTGCTGGGGCGCCTGGCGAAAAGCGATGGTCGCGTCGTCGACGGGCATATCCAGCAGGCGCGGCAGGAAATGCAGCGCTTGGAAATGAACGACGGCGCACGCAAGAAGGCCATCGCAGCCTTCAACCTCGGCAAGGCCGGGCGGGAAAAGGTCGATGGTCATCTGCAACGCCTGAAGCAGCAGCCGAATGCCGCCGAGGGCGTGCTGCGTGCCTGCTGCCGCATGGCCTGGGCCGATGGTCGCGCGGGACGTGAAGAGCGGGAGCTGCTGCTGAACTGGGGCAAGAAGCTCGGCTGGTCAGCCGCCAAGGTCCAGGCCCTGGCAGGGGACTACGAGCCGCGCAAGGCGTCGCTGGAGGGGCCGGGCAGTCTCGCCGAGGCCTTGCGCCTGCTCGGCGTCGGTCCGGACACCGGAACGGCGGATATCAAACAGGCTTATCGCCGCCTGGTAAGTCGGCATCATCCGGACAAGCTGCAGGGCAATGGCGCCAGTCCGGCCCAGGTCCGCGAGGCGACCGAGCGCACCCGCGAACTGCACCAGGCCTACGCGATCATCCGCAAGCACCGCGATCTCTAGCGTGGTGTTTCGTAGATAGCAACATAAGTCTCAGCGATTTTTGCTAGTCAGCTAGCACTACGTTGAATTGCTGTGTGCGTTTTGCACCGTCGTGCCGCGTTCTCGGATTTGCAACAACAAGCAGATGCTGCGTGGCAAGTAACTGGAGACTGGATTGGAGCTCCATTTGTAGGTCAATTCCTACACGGCTTTGGCTATTTCTGATCTAATGCGCGGTCGTGTTGAACCTATTTGCACCGCACAAGGAACCTGCCAATGCTGACTCTAGTCATCCCGGTTTATAAGAACGAAGGCTCAATTCCTGACCTGCTTGATGCTGTTCGCAATTTGAACCGAGAGCTGGATGACGAGTTGGAGACGGTCTTTGTCGTCGACGGTAGCCCAGACCGCTCCTATGAAATGTTGCGGGAAGGCCTTGCCAAGGAGTGTTTCCGCTCGCAGTTGCTGCTGCTGTCGCGCAACTTCGGCTCTTTCATGGCCATTCGAACGGGGCTGCAGGCTGGCAATGGTGAACGTTTTGCGGTAATGGCAGCCGACCTGCAAGAGCCGCCCGAGCTGGTTCTGCAAATGAACCGCGTTCTGTGCAACGAACCCATCGACGTTGTAGTTGGTGTTCGAGAAGGGCGCGACGACCCGTTCATGTCACGTATGGCCTCTAAGTTGTTCTGGGGACTTTATCGCCGCTATGTTGTCCCGGAGATTCCGCCTGGTGGCGTTGACATGTTCGCTTGCACCCGAACCTTCCGCGACACGCTATTGACGCTGGAAGAGCGCCACAGTTCTCTCATTGCACAAATTTTCTGGCTGGGCTATCGCCGGCAGGTAGTTTCTTACACCCGGCAGCGCCGTGAACATGGCAAGTCGGCTTGGACTTTGCGCAAAAAGATCAACTACCTGATGGACAGCGTATTTTCCTTTACCGATCTGCCGATCCGACTTCTCGTGAGGGTGGGAGCGGGTGGATCGGCGTTGGCCGCTCTGTTTGGTCTCTTCGTGCTGGCGGCCAAGATTCATGGAATGATCGCGGTACCCGGCTATGCAATGACCATCCTGATGATCACCTTCCTTGGCTGCCTCAACCTGTTGGGCTTGGGTATCGTGGGCTCTTATGCCTGGCGAACCTACGAAAACACCAAAAAACGGCCGCTGGCCATCCCTATGCGACAGGAAAGCTTTGGCTCGCTACCCGCCAAGTCGGAGAGCTCGGTGGTAGCATCAGTCACCTTGGAGCAAGCGCCAGCATAATGTTGAAACTACTGACGAGATCCTCTGTATCACGTTTTCTGATTTCGGGTGGATTCAACACGGCGGCAACCTATGCCTTGTATCTCCTTCTGTTGAATATCCTGAGTTATCGAATCAGTTACTCCATCGCCTTCGTGACAGGTGTCGTCCTGGCCTATGTGCTTAATCGCACCTTTGTATTCAAGAGTCATCGTGGGCTTAAGTCGGTGCTGTGGATGCCGCTTGTTTACCTAGGGCAGTACCTGGTAGGCATGCTCGTGCTATGGCTTTGGGTCGAGCTGTTAGAACTACCCCACCAAGCCGCCCCGCTGGTAGCCATTTTGATCACATTGCCCTTGAACTATTTGATTTCACGTTTTGCCTTTACCAAACGTCAACGGAAATTTAAACATTCATGATGAAAACTACACATGTCACTGGCGCCTGGTGGGCCCGAGGTATTTCAGCCAGCGTGCTGATAGTTTTGACGAGTGCGACTCTGCTGTACGGCATCTACCTTATTGTTGGCAACACTCCAGCGGAAGGTGGTGCAGGCTGGGATGGCAGGGTGTATCTCTATTACGCACAAATGGCTGGCTTCGGTGAGCCTGTGGCCGGCGATCCCTACCGAACCATTCGCCTGTCCGGGTTCCTGCCGATCATCGGCGCTGCCAGCCGAGGGTTTTCTGTCGAGCAACTGATCGCATTCCAGATGTTTTTCAACATAGGCCTGATATCGCTGGCTATGGCTCTGCTTCACGACACCCTACGCCAGCTTGGCGTAAGTCCCAAAGTTGCCTTGTTGACGCTACTGACAGCCGTAGCAAGCTGGTCAGCACTGGTGATGCCGGTTTTCTATCCAATTCTCAGTGACCACATGGCGCTAGCCTTGAGTTGTCTGTGCCTATGGTGCTGGGTACGTTCCTTCCAGACCATGCTGTACATCTTGGTGGCCTACTGCCTGTGGGTGATGCCAGGACTGTTCATTGTGCCATTGATCCTTGCAGGCATGCCCCGCAGCCAGGCTGACCAGCCAGACGGAGTCAACCGCCCCTATCTGGTTTACATATTGTTTGGTTTGGCGCTGCTGGCGGTCTTCCCAGCTCTCTACAAGATGATTGAAAACATTCCTGACTATCTGGTTGAGGGCCACGGTTCGACCCAAGGAGGCCAGACCTCGGCATTGTCACTGCGCCTGGTGTCCAGTGGCACCTTGCTCGGCAGCGTCGCCTTGGTTCTATGGTTTGGTGCAAAAGCCCTGAGCGATAGCGCGGTATGGCGAAGTATCAACCCAGGTGCGACCATCATGGCAATGGTGTTCTTTGCATTCAGTGCTCTTGCAATGTATTTCCTGGTCGACTGGAGTGCCAACTTCAATGGGCCACCATTGATGCTATTCATGCTGCTTCAGAGCCTGTCCGCTCCGTTCAAGCCCGCAGCGGCGCACTTCCTTTACTTTGGCCCTGTCATCGCAATGGCGATCATCGCCTGTGTTGGTTGGGCCATCGGCAGGAAACCGTCCCCGCCTAGAGCACTGCTGGTCTGCATGCTCGGCTTCTTGCCAGTGTTGGCATTGGGCTCGGAGAGTCGTCAGTGGATCGGCGTTCTGCCAATTGCCGCGGTACTGGTCGGCCTGGCGGACTTTTCCCGATTACAGCGCGTGCTTAGCCTGGTAGTAGCAATGGCTTTGATCATTCCGGCCGTGGGGCTGCACTCTGGAGTGGAGACAGCGCTGGCCGAGAGTCTGAGTTTCCAAAGTGGAGCCTGGCAGTATTACTTCAGCCGCCAGGGCCCATGGATGTCCCTGCAGTCCTATCAGATCGGTGCTGCGCTACTTATCGTGTATGTACTGTTGATGTTTGGTGCCCGCCATTACGACAAGAGTCGAAGCAATCAGGCCGCCTTGGTGTGATTGTGTCTCAACTACCGCCTTGCCCACGGCGTTAGCTGAGCAAATTTAAATAAGCGTCAGCACGGGAACACCGGCTGACGCTGCTTGTTGCGACCTTTGCATCGGGCTGTATCCCTGTGCTTCAGGCTTCCAGCTACACCTTCACCGAGAATCGAAAACTGCCCAATCGGGGCGGCTCGCATGCGTGCTACGCACTTTTCGCCGGTACTACGAATATCTTGATGCACGACAATCTGCTCAGCGGCATCAACAAAGCCTGATGCTACGAGCCTGGCATGAACTCAAGCCAGCCTTTCAACCCTGTCTGGCTAACAGGGCAGTTGTAAGGCGCCAATCCAGTCAGACCGAAGTGTTCTTCAGATGTCGCTGTCGTTCGGCTTGCCTGCTACACGTCCATCGCGGTTACAACACCTTGATGCCGCTCTTCAACTCGAGACAGACGATGAGCCTCAAGAGCCCTCCCTTTCAAGGTTCTGCCTGGAGTCACTGGAGTTCAGACCGGAGACGCTAAGGGTATGGGGTGCACGCCTAGTCGACCGCGCTGGGGCTCAGCCAGCCGCGAATCCGCCTGAACAACTGCTCCTGCTCTGCGGAGCGGTTGCCGGGCATCGCGGCGAGGGCGACCTGCTTGTAGTTGCTGTCCTTCTGGCGCTTGCTGGCTTGCAGGCGCTGCTTTGCTGCCTGCGCGGCAGATCCCTGATCGTTGTAGTAGAAGTCGGCGGTCGGCACCTTCAGCGTCGAGGTCAGGCTGTCCAGGCTGTGTTCGGCCTTGAGCGGCGTCTGTACCGAGACCATCACCAGCTTCTGCACCGGCGCCGGTTGGCGTTCGCTCATGTAGCGCGCGGCCCAGTAGGCGCCAGTGCCACTGCCGAGGATCACAATGCTGCGCGCGTTCTGCTGCTGGGCATAAGCCACGGCGGCGTCGAGGCGGGCGAAGATGCGCTCGGCGTCGCTGTTGTCGCTGCTCGTGTCGGCGTTCGCGGTATCGCTGGACTCGGCGTCGGTCTCCGGCGCGGTGGCCTGGGCGATATTGGCGTTGGCGTCGGCAGGGGTGTCCTTGGCCGGAGCGGCCTTGCTGGTATCTTCCGCTTTCGGTGCAGGCGCCGGGCTTTCACTGCGGGCAACGGGACTGTCGGTGAGCAGGTCGGGCAGGGCCAGGCTCAGGGTGCCCCAGTCGGCATCCGGGAACTTGCGCCGCAGCGGGCCGACGGTCTTCGGCCAGTCGGCGGTTTCGCCGGCGCCGGCAAGGATCACCAGCACCCCTTGCGGCGCCGGATTGTTGGCCGGCTTCCACAGGGCCAGGAAGGCGTCGCTGCCGGCCTGCAGGCTTTGCTGTTCCTCTTTCGGCACCTGGCGCTCCAGGGCCAGGGCATCTTCCTGGGCGCGCTCGACCAGGGCGGGGCGCTGAATACCGGCATCCGCTGCAGCTTCTGGCTTTTTGCCATCCTCGGCATGAACGCTACAAGGTAGTATCAAGGTCAGGCATAACGCAGGAAGCGTCGTGCGATAAAGTGAGAACATTGCTCGATCCAGGCCAGAATGATTACCGGCAGCCTAATGGTATTTGTCCGGGACGGCCACGTTTGGCGGCCTTCCTTCTATTGACGAGATTCAAGATGATTCGTTTGCGCCGTCTGTGGGTTATCGGCTGTCTTTGCTTGCCCTTGATCGTGGTGGCTGCGCCGGCACCCAGCACGGTGCAGCTGGATCCGGCGCAAAGCCAGTGGCTGGAACAGCACCGCAGCCTGCGGGTCGGGCTGGTCTTGCAGGCGCCGTTCGCACAGTTCGACCGTCGTCTGCAGCAGTTGTCCGGGGTCAACGTCGAGGTGATGCACCTGCTGGCGCGCAACCTCGGACTGGACCTTACCTGGCGCAACTTCGCCGACCAGGCCGAGCTGGAGCATGCCCTCGCCGGTGGCGAGATCGACCTGGCTCCGGGCCTGACCCAGACCCCCGCTGGCCTGCGCCTGTGGTTGTTCAGCGATCCCTATATGCGCGTGCCGCAATTGATCGTCGGCCAGCGCAGTGGCGCGGTGGCGGTGGACGTGGAAAAGATCGGCGACCTCGAACGGGTCGCCGTGCGCATGCCCAGCTCGGTGGCCGATCACCTGCGTGCGACCTACCCCAATCTCAACCTCCAGGGCGTTCCCGGCGAGCGCCAGGCTTTGCAACTGGTGGTCAGCGATCAGGCGCGCTTCGCTGTGGTGGACGAGGCGCAACTGAGCCGGCTATCCCGGGAAAGCGAGTTCAGCGAACTGGCGGTGGTCGGCGATATCGGTTTCCCGCAGTTGCTGCGGGTAGCATCACGGCGCGACTGGCCACTTCTGGCGGATGTGCTCGAACGCGGCTTGCAGGCGATCCCGGCCAGGGACCTGGAAGAACTGCACAGCCGCTGGCTCCAGCCCAAGTACCCGCGCCTGAGCGAGTCGCCCGGTTTCTGGCAGAACCTCGCGCTGTTGTTTGCCGCGCTGTTTTTCAGTGGCGTGGCGATCATCATCTGGCAACGCCGCCAGCAGCACTTTCTCGAACACAGCTTGCTCGCCGCGCGGGAAGACCTCGCCCTGCGCCTGGGCCGCGAGGAAGCCCTGCGCTTGAGCCAGTTTTCCCTCGACCAGAGCACCGTGGGCATTCTCTGGGTGCACTGGGACAGCCACGTGCGCTACGCCAACCGCGCTGCGGAAAGCATGCTCGGCTACGCGCCGGGCGGCGTGCTGGAGCGCCCGCTGATCGACTTCGAGCCGCAACTGCACATGGACCGCTGGCTGGACCTGTGGAAGCGCGCCAGGGCCAGCGACGAGTCCGCGCAACGCTTCGAGACTCAATGGCTGCGCGCCGACGGCAGCCTGCTGCCGGTGGACGTATCGCTGAGCTTCCTGCGCTTTCGCGACGCCGAATACCTGGTGGTCTACCTCACCGACGTCAGCGAGCGGCGCCGCGCCCAGGCCGCCCAGCGCGAGAGCGAGGCGCGGCTCAAGGGCATCGCAGCCAACGTCCCGGGCCTGGTGTTTCGCCTGGAGCGCGACCCGGGTATCGACGAGCTGGAATTCCCCTATATCAGCGAGGGCAGCGAGGCGCTGGTCGGCTATGCCCCGGCGGAGATCCAGGATCCGGACATGGGCCTGCGCAACCTGGTGCACGCCGACGACCGCGCCGACTATCACCGGGTCCAGGACGAGGCTCTGGCCAGCGACAGCGACTGGTCCTGGCAGGGACGGATCCTCACCCGCCAGGGCGAGCAGCGCTGGGCCGACATCAAGGCCAGTGCGCGCAGTCTGAGCAATGGTCGGGTGGTGTGGGACGGCATCGTCTGGGACATCACCCAGAGCAAGCAGGTCGAGCTGGAACTGGCCAGCTCTCAGGAGCAACTGCGCGAACTGGCCGCGCACCTGGAAAGCGTGCGGGAAGAAGAGAAGGCGCGTATTGCCCGGGAAGTGCACGACGAACTGGGGCAGATGCTCACCGTGCTGAAACTGGAAACCTCCATGTGCGAACTGGCCTACGCTGACCTCGACCCGGGGCTGACGGAGCGCCTTGGCAGCATGAAGCGCCTGATCGCCCAGCTGTTCCAGCTGGTGCGCGACGTGGCCACGGCGCTGCGCCCGCCGATCCTCGATGCCGGCATCGCCTCGGCGATCGAGTGGCAGGCGCGCCGCTTCGAGGCTCGCGCGCAGATCCCGTGCCTGGTGGAGGTTCCGGAAACCCTGCCGCCGCTGAGCGATGCCAAGGCCACCGGGTTGTTCCGCGTGCTGCAGGAGGTGCTGACCAACGTCATGCGCCATGCCCAGGCGCATACTGTCGAGATCAGCCTGACCCTGGAGGGCCCGATGCTGTGCCTGCGGATCAGTGACGACGGCGTCGGTTTCGTGGTCGACGACAGCCGTCCCAGTTCCTTCGGGCTGGTCGGCATGCGTGAGCGGGTGTTAATGCTGGGTGGCGACATGCACCTGGAAAGTGAACCGGGCGAGGGCACCAGCCTGAGCGTACGTATTCCTCTGGACTGAAACAGGAGCGCGGCAGTGATTCGAGTATTGGTGGCCGAAGACCACACCATCGTGCGCGAGGGCATCAAGCAGCTCATCGGCCTGGCCAAGGACATGCAGGTGGTGGGCGAAGCGGGCAATGGCGAGCAGTTGCTGGAGGCGCTGCGGCATACGCCGTGCGAGGTGGTGCTGCTGGATATCTCCATGCCCGGGGTCAACGGCCTTGAGGCGATCCCGCGGATCCGCGCGCTGACGACGCCGCCGGCGATCCTTGTGCTGTCGATGCATGACGAAGCGCAGATGGCTGCCCGCGCGCTCAAGGTCGGCGCCGCCGGCTATGCCACCAAGGACAGCGACCCGGCGCTGCTGCTCACGGCGATCCGCCGGGTGGCCGGGGGAGGGCGCTATATCGATCCGGACCTGGCCGACCGCATGGTCTTCGAGGTGGGGCTGACCGATGCGCGGCCGCTGCATTCGCTGCTGTCGGAGCGCGAATTCTCGGTGTTCGAACGCCTGGCCCAGGGGGCCAACGTCAACGATATCGCCCAGCAGCTGGCGCTGAGCAACAAGACCATCAGCACGCACAAGGCGCGGCTGATGCAGAAGCTCAATGTGACCTCGCTGGCGGAGTTGGTGAAGTACGCGATGGAGCACAAGTTGCTCTGAATGTTCTGAAAACGACCTGTAGGAAATTGATGTTTCCTGTGCAGGCCTCATCGCTGCGGTGCGGCGGTCCGACAAGCCAGCTCCCACAGGATTTGGTGTGGCTGCAGGCGATGAGGCGATCCAGGACATACCTAATCCCGTCATCTTTGTAGGGCAATCCCTACAAACCCCCTTCCACCCGGCTGATATCAATCTCTCAGCACCCCCGATTTTCGCCGCCCCCGCGCTTCCCTACATTTGGATCACAGCAGTCATCCAACAAAAAGGTGCGGGTATGAGTGAGGTCAATTCGAACGCTGCGACCGGCGAGACGCTGGTCAGCTTCCGTGGTGTGCAGAAGAGCTACGACGGCGAGTCGCTGATCGTCAAGGACCTCAACCTGGATATCCGCAAGGGCGAGTTTCTCACCCTGCTCGGCCCGTCCGGTTCGGGCAAGACCACCAGCCTGATGATGCTGGCCGGCTTCGAGACCCCGACCGCCGGCGAGATCAAGCTGGCCGGGCGTTCGATCAACAACGTGCCGCCGCACAAGCGCGACATCGGCATGGTGTTCCAGAACTACGCGCTGTTCCCGCACATGACCGTGGCCGAGAACCTGGCCTTCCCCCTGACCGTGCGCAACCTGAGCAAGACCGACGTCAGCGAGCGGGTCAAGCGCGTGCTCAACATGGTTCAGCTGGATGCCTTCGCCCAGCGCTACCCCGGCCAGCTCTCCGGTGGCCAGCAGCAGCGCGTGGCCCTGGCCCGGGCGCTGGTATTCGAGCCGCAACTGGTGCTGATGGACGAACCCCTCGGCGCCCTCGACAAGCAACTGCGCGAACACATGCAGATGGAGATCAAGCACCTGCACCAGCGCCTCGGCGTGACCGTGGTCTACGTGACCCACGACCAGGGCGAGGCGCTGACCATGTCCGACCGCGTCGCCGTGTTCCACCAGGGCGAGATCCAGCAGATCGCCGACCCGCGCACCCTCTATGAAGAGCCGAAGAACACCTTCGTCGCCAACTTCATCGGCGAGAACAACCGCATCAACGGCCGCCTGCTCAGCCGCGATGGCGACCGCTGCCTGGTGGCCCTGGCCCGTGGCGAGAAGGTCGAGGCCCTGGCGGTCAATGTCGGTGAGGCCGGTGAGCCGGTGACCCTGTCGGTGCGTCCGGAGCGCGTGCGTCTCAATGGCCACAGCGAAAGCTGCGTCAACCGCTTCTCCGGTCGCGTGGCCGAATTCATCTATCTGGGCGATCACGTGCGGGTTCGCCTGGAAGTCTGCGGCAAGGCCGACTTCTTCGTGAAGCAGCCGATCGCCGAACTCGACCCGGCGCTGGCCGTGGGCGACGTGGTACCGCTGGGCTGGGAGGTCGAGCACGCCCGCGCGCTCGATCCTATCCTGGAAGCCCACTGAGGTTTGCTAACCAACACCCTGCACTGTGGAGAGAATAAGAATGCTCAAACACTTGAAGTTGACCGCTCTGGCACTGGGTCTGTGCACTGCGACCCACGCATTGGCGGCAAGCGATCTCACCGTGATTTCCTTCGGCGGCGCCAACAAGGCGGCGCAGGTCAAGGCGTTCTACGAGCCGTGGGAAAAGGCAGGCAAGGGCAAGATCGTCGCGGGTGAGTACAACGGCGAGATGGCCAAGGTGAAGGCCATGGTCGACACCAAGAGCGTGTCCTGGAACCTGGTGGAAGTCGAGTCGCCGGAACTGGCCCGTGGTTGCGACGAAGGCATGTTCGAAGAGCTGGATCCGGCCCTGTTCGGCAATGAGTCCGACTACGTGCCGGGTGCCATCCAGCCGTGCGGCGTGGGCTTCTTCGTCTGGTCCACGGTCATGGCCTACAACGCCGACAAGCTGAAGACCGCACCGACCAGCTGGAAGGACTTCTGGGACACCAAGAACTTCCCGGGCAAGCGCGGCCTGCGCAAGGGCGCCAAGTACACCCTGGAGTTCGCCCTGATGGCTGATGGCGTGGCACCGAAGGACGTGTACAAGGTCCTCGGCACCAAGGAAGGCCAGGATCGCGCCTTCAAGAAACTCGACGAGCTGAAGCCGAACATCCAGTGGTGGGAAGCCGGCGCCCAGCCGCCGCAGTACCTCGCTTCCGGCGACGTGGTCATGAGCTCGGCCTACAACGGCCGCATCGCCGCGGTGCAGAAGGAAAGCAACCTGAAGGTGGTGTGGAACGGCGGTATCTACGACTTCGACGCATGGGCCATTCCGAAAGGCGCGAAGAACGCAGAAGAAGCGAAGAAGTTCATCGCCTACTCCGTGCAGCCTGAGCAGCAGAAAACCTATTCGGAAAACATCGCCTACGGTCCGGCCAACTCCAAGGCGGTCGCCCTGCTGTCCGACGAGGTCAAGAAGGACATGCCGACCACCCCGGAAAACATCGCCAACCAGGTGCAGATCGACGTCGCGTTCTGGGCCGACAACAGCGAACAGCTGGAACAGCGCTTCAACGCCTGGGCCGCCAAGTAAGACGCCCCACCGGAGCGTCGGCCCGAGGCCGGCGCTCCCCGTTTTCCAAGATTTCCGGAGTTCGCTATGGCCATCGCAGTGCCCATCAAAGAAGGCTCGGGTCCCACCCTCAAGCAGCGCCTGGCGCGTGCCGAGCGGGTCAACCGCTTCAAGGCGCAGGCGTTGATCGCGCCGCTGGCGCTGTTCCTGCTGCTGGTGTTTCTCGTACCGATCGCCGCGCTGCTGTACAAGAGCGTCGGCAACCCAGAAGTGGTGGGCGGCCTGCCGCGTACCGTGGTCGCCGTGGCCGAGTGGGATGGCAAGAGCCTGCCGGGCGAGCCGGTGTACAAGGCGCTGAGCGAAGACCTCGCCGAATCACGCAAGAACCAGACCCTGGGCGACCTGTCCAAGCGTCTCAACATGGAGCTGGCCGGCTACCGTAGCCTGTTGGCGAAAACCGCCCGGGCCCTGCCGTTCAAGACCGAACCGGCTTCCTATAAGGAAGCGCTGCAGGAACTCGACGAGCGCTGGGGCGATCCCGCCTACTGGCAGGCAATCCGCCGCAACACCAGCAGCGTGACCCCGTTCTACCTGCTGGCGGCCCTGGACCATCGCATCGACGACCTCGGGGAGCTGGCCCCGGCCACCCCGGATCAGTCCATCTATCTGGACATCTTCACCCGTACCCTGTGGATGGGCTTCGTCATCACCGCCATCTGCCTGGTGCTGGCCTATCCGCTGGCCTACCTGTTGGCCAACCTGCCGACCCGGCAGAGCAACCTGCTGATGATCCTCGTGCTGCTGCCGTTCTGGACCTCGATCCTGGTGCGGGTGGCGGCGTGGATCGTGCTCCTGCAATCCGGCGGCCTGATCAACAGCGCGCTGATGGCCATCGGCATCATCGACCAGCCGCTGGAACTGGTGTTCAACCGGACCGGCGTGTACATCTCGATGGTGCACATCCTGCTGCCGTTCATGATCCTGCCGATCTACAGCGTGATGAAGGGCATCTCGCCGACCTACATGCGCGCGGCGATCTCCCTTGGCTGTCACCCGTTCACCAGCTTCTGGCGCGTGTACTTCCCGCAGACCTACGCCGGTGTAGGCGCCGGTTGCCTGCTGGTGTTCATCATGGCCATCGGTTACTACATCACCCCGGCGTTGCTGGGCAGCCCGAACGACCAGATGGTCAGCTACTTCGTGGCCTTCTACACCAACACCAGCATCAACTGGGGCATGGCGACCGCGCTGGGCGGCCTGCTACTGCTGGCCACCGTGCTGCTGTACCTGATCTATAGCTGGCTGGTCGGCTCCAGCCGCCTGCGCCTGAGCTGAGGAGCGAATCATGCTGAGTCCGTACATGTCGCCCGTCGAACGGGTCTGGTTCTACAGCTTGCGCATTCTCTGCGGGCTGATCCTGCTGTTCCTGGTGTTGCCGGTGCTGGTGATCATCCCGTTGTCGTTCAACAGCGGCAGCTTCCTGGTCTACCCGCTTCAGGGCTTCTCGTTGCAGTGGTACCACAACTTCTTCGCCTCCGATGAATGGATGCGCGCCCTGAAGAACAGCATCATCGTCGCCCCGGCGGCCACGGTGCTGGCCATGGTGTTCGGCACCCTGGCCTCGATCGGCCTGACCCGCGGGGACTTCCCCGGCAAGTCGCTGATCATGGCCCTGGTGATTTCGCCGATGGTGGTGCCGGTGGTGATCATCGGTGTCGCCAGCTACCTGTTCTTCGCCCCGCTGGGCCTGGGCAACAGCTTCCTCTCGTTGATCCTGGTGCATGCGGTGCTCGGTGTGCCGTTCGTCATCATCACCGTGTCGGCGACCTTGCAGGGCTTCAACCACAACCTGGTACGTGCCGCAGCCAGCCTCGGGGCTTCGCCGATCACCACCTTCCGCCGGGTGACCCTGCCGCTGATCGCGCCAGGGGTGATCTCGGGGGCGCTGTTCGCCTTCGCCACCTCGTTCGACGAAGTGGTGGTGACCCTGTTCCTCGCCGGTCCCGAGCAGGCCACCCTGCCACGGCAGATGTTCAGCGGGATTCGCGAGAACCTGAGCCCGACCATCGCTGCTGCGGCCACGCTGCTGATCGCGTTCTCGGTGATCCTGCTGCTGACCCTGGAGTGGTTGCGCGGGCGTAGCGAAAAACTGCGGACACAGCAGCCCACCTGAGTTAGCAGGGGCCTTGTGGGAGCGGGTTCACCCGCGATTACGATGGTGAAATCACCGCCCTGATCGCGGGTGAACCCGCTCCCACAGGCATCCACGCCGCTCTTGCAGTGGCTGATGTACAATGCGCGCCACCGTGAATTTGCCCAAAGGTGCGCCATGCAGCCCTTCGCTATTGCCCCCTCGATCCTTTCCGCCGACTTCGCCCGCCTGGGCCAGGAGGTCGACGATGTGCTGGCCGCCGGCGCTGACATCGTTCATTTCGACGTCATGGACAACCACTACGTGCCCAACCTGACCATCGGTCCGATGGTCTGTTCGGCACTGCGCAAGTACGGCGTCACCGCGCCGATCGACGTGCACCTGATGGTCAGCCCGGTCGACCGCATCATCGGTGACTTCATCGAGGCTGGCGCCACCTACATCACCTTCCACCCGGAAGCCTCGCAGCACATCGACCGCTCCCTGCAACTGATCCGCGACGGCGGCTGCAAGGCCGGCCTAGTGTTCAACCCGGCTACCGGCCTGGATGCGCTGAAGTATGTGATGGACAAGGTCGACATGGTCCTGCTGATGAGCGTCAACCCCGGCTTCGGCGGGCAGAAATTCATCCCCGGCACCCTCGACAAGCTGCGCGAAGCCCGTGCCCTGATCGACGCCAGTGGCCGTGATATCCGCCTGGAGATCGACGGTGGCGTCAACGTCAAGAACATCCGCGAGATCGCCGCGGCGGGCGCCGACACCTTCGTCGCCGGCTCGGCGATCTTCAACACCCCGGACTACAAGGCTGTCATCGACCAGATGCGCGCCGAACTGGCCCTGGCCCGCCCATGAGCGGCTTCGAGCAGCTGTTCCCGCAACGCCTGCCGCGGCTGGTGATGTTCGACCTGGACGGCACCCTGATCGACTCGGTCCCGGATCTGGCGGCGGCGGTTGACCGCATGCTGCTCGAAATGGGTCGCGCCCCGGCCGGTGTCGCGGCGGTGCGACAGTGGGTTGGCAACGGTGCACCGGTGCTGGTGCGCCGGGCCCTGGCGAGTGGCATCGATCACTCGGCAGTCAACGACCAGGAGGCCGAGCACGGCCTGGAGATCTTCATGCGTGCCTATGGCGAAAGCCATGACCGCACGGTGATCTACCCGGGCGTGCGCGACACCCTGCGCTGGCTGCAGGCCGAAGGCGTGGAGATGGCCCTGATCACCAACAAGCCTGAGCGCTTCGTCGGTCCGCTGCTGGACCAGATGCAGATCGGCCTGTACTTCCGCTGGGTCATCGGTGGCGACACCCTGCCGCAGAAGAAGCCGGACCCGGCGGCACTGCTGCATGTGATGCACCTGGCCGGCGTGGCTGCGGATGAAGCGCTGTTCGTCGGCGACTCGCGCAGCGACGTGCAGGCGGCGAAAGCCGCGGGCGTGAAGTGCGTCGGCCTGACCTACGGCTACAACCACGGGCGGCCGATCAGCGAGGAATCCCCTGCGCTGGTGATCGACGACCTGCGCGCCCTGCTGCCGGTTGCTTCGGTGCAGCCACTGAGCTAACGTTGAGCCCTTCACCCCTCCACCCGGTAGAGATTCCATCGTGGTAGCACCTGGCAAACTCTGGATGAAAGTCATCAAGGCCCTGGCCCGTTGGCGTTGGCGCGCCTGACTTCCTTCCAGCCGGCTCCGATCCGGCACGTTTGCCATTTGTCTTTTCTTGCTCTACCGCCACGAGGCAATCATGACCCGCGAAGAATTCCTGCGCCTGGCCGCTGAAGGCTACAACCGCATTCCCCTGGCCTGCGAAACCCTGGCCGACTTCGACACGCCGCTGTCGATCTACCTGAAATTGGCCGACCAGCCCAACTCCTACCTGCTCGAATCTGTGCAGGGCGGCGAGAAGTGGGGGCGTTACTCGATCATCGGCCTGCCATGCCGCACCGTGTTGCGGGTGCATGAGTACCAGGTGCGTGTCACCGTCGATGGCGTCGAGACCGAGCGTCATGACGTCGAGGATCCGCTGGCCTTCGTCGAGACCTTCAAGGAACGCTACAAGGTGCCGACCATCGCCGGCCTGCCGCGCTTCAACGGTGGCCTGGTCGGTTACTTCGGCTACGACTGCGTACGCTACGTCGAGAAGCGCCTGGGCAAATGCCCGAACCCGGATCCGCTGGGCGTCCCGGACATCCTGTTGATGGTTTCGGATGCCGTGGTGGTGTTCGACAACCTGGCCGGCAAGATGCACGCCATCGTCCTCGCCGACCCGGCCCAGGAAAATGCCTACGAACAAGGCCAGGCCCGCCTGCAGGAGCTGCTGGAGCAACTGCGCCAGCCGATCACCCCGCGCCGCGGCCTCGACCTCAGTGGCCCGCAGGCCGCGGAGCCTGCGTTCCGCTCCAGCTTCACCCAGGCGGACTACGAGCGGGCGGTGGACACCATCAAGGAGTACATCCTCGCTGGCGACTGCATGCAGGTGGTGCCGTCGCAGCGCATGTCCATCGACTTCGGCGCCGCGCCGATCGACCTGTACCGCGCGCTGCGCTGCTTCAACCCGACGCCTTACATGTACTTCTTCAACTTCGGCGATTTCCACGTGGTAGGCAGCTCGCCGGAAGTGCTGGTGCGGGTCGAGGACAACCTGGTCACCGTGCGTCCGATCGCCGGTACCCGCCCGCGTGGCGCCACCGAGGAAGCCGACCGGGCGCTGGAAGAGGACCTGCTGTCCGACGAGAAAGAGATCGCCGAGCACCTGATGCTCATCGACCTGGGGCGTAACGATACCGGTCGCGTCTCGGAAGTCGGCTCGGTGAAGCTGACCGAGAAGATGGTCATCGAGCGTTATTCCAACGTCATGCATATCGTTTCCAACGTCACCGGCCAGCTGAAGAGCGGCCTGACTGCGATGGATGCGCTGCGTGCCATCTTGCCGGCGGGCACCCTGTCGGGTGCGCCGAAGATCCGCGCGATGGAGATCATCGACGAGCTGGAGCCGGTCAAGCGGGGTGTCTACGGTGGGGCGGTGGGCTATTTCGCCTGGAACGGCAACATGGACACCGCGATCGCCATTCGCACCGCGGTGATCAAGGATGGCGAACTGCACGTGCAGGCGGGGGGCGGTATCGTCGCCGACTCGGTGCCGGCGCTGGAGTGGGAAGAAACCATCAACAAGCGCCGGGCGATGTTCCGTGCGGTGGCGCTGGCTGAGCAGAAGCCGCAGTAATCGCTATCGGGGCCTGCTGTGCAGGCCCCGATATCCCTTCTAGAACTCCAGGCTCAACGCCAGGTTGACCCCTTGCTGGGTCAGTTCGTCACTCGTCAGCCGGTTATAGCTCCCGCGCAACGCAACCCCCGGCGCCAGCGTCTGGCTCACCCCGAGGCTCACCCGCGTCAGGCTGCTGTGCGGCGTATACCCGGTCAGGGTGAAGTCGTTCGCCGGCAGGCTGTTGAGGTGGATGTTCAGGTCCTGGCGGTCATCCTCGAACTCGTGCTCCTTGGCAAGCTCACCAAACGCCAGTGTCGCTGGGGTCACCTGGAATTTCCCCTGCAGACCCAGGCCCAGGCGCCGTGAATCACGCTTCTGGTCACCGAAGGTCAACGCGGTGGCACGTGCACCTTCTTCGCTATAGCCATCCACCTTGATCCTTGCGTAATCGGCGCTGACGAATGGCGACAGATGCCACGGGCTGCCTGGCTCCGCCAGGTCGAAGCCGAGACGGGCGGACAAGGCGACCAGGTCGCCATCGGTGTCGCCTTTCTCGCTGCGGTCGTTCGGCCCGAGGGCGAAGGTCCGCTTCAGGTCGTCATAGTCCAGGCGTCCGCCCGTGAGCGCTGCGTCGGCCCACCAGCGATCGTGGTTGAACTGGGCGAAGAGTGTGGCGAGGTAGCTGTTCAGGCGGTAGTCGGAATCCTGCGCGCCGGCTTCCAGCTTCTGCCGGTAGAAGCCGCCGGCGATGCCGACACGCCAGTGCTCGTCGAGACGGTAGCTTCCGCCCACGGTGACGCTGTAGCCGTGTCCGTCGGCGCTGGCGGAACTGCTCTGGCTGTCGAGGTCCAGATTCTGGCCACTGGCCGCGACGATCGCCTGCCATTGCCCGACGCCCTGCCAGTCGGCCTGCCACTGGTTGCGCAGTTCGCTTTGATGGGCATTCAGGGTGCCGTAGGCCATTTCCGGCAGGAGCGTCAGTTCCCAGGGGGCGGAGAGGATCGAGTAGCCGTAGTCGGCGATCATCCGCTGGCCGGCGATGGTCGGGTGCACCGAGTCGTTGAACAGCAGCTTGGTCGGGTCGGGGGTGCTGCCGGTGGCACCATACGTCGGGTTCTGCGTGCAGCCATTGCCGCTGTAGCAGGTCTGCAGCAGGTTCTGGTCGGCGGCCAGGCCGAACTGGGTCGGGTTGGCCAGGGCTTCGTTGAACAGCAGCGGAATGTTCAGCGGGATGATTTCAGCGTCGATCTGTGCCAGTTGGCTGACCAGGGTCTGGTTGAAGACAGCGCTGAGCTGCGAGGTCGCCCCTTGCAGCGGCGTGCCGTTGAGCGCCGGGGTCAGGCCCAGGTCTGGCAGCAGCCAGACCATGATGTAGCGCGCGCCAGCCTGCTGCAGGGCCTGGGCGCTGGCGGCGAGCTGGGTTGCCGAGGTCGCCGCGGCGGCTGGCGAGGTCACCAGCCCCTGGAGGAAGTCGTTGCCGCCCCCGGTCAGGTAGTACAGCGCATTCGGATCCGCCAGGCGCCCGCCGGCGAGATAGCCCGGGCGTTGGCGCAGCACCGTGCCGGCGCCGGGATTGCCGGGCGGGATCACCACCAGGGATTCACCGGTGATCGACTGGTAGATCTGGTCGGTACGGTAGCCCCCGGTCGCCCAGTTGTTGCCATCGGGGATCCCGAGCGCGGCATTCACCGCCGAGGTGGAGGCGTTCAACTGGTCCGAGGGGACGCCCAGGTATCCGCCGAGGATCATCGATGAAACCGGCGCAAAGGTGCCATCCGCATTGCGGTTGGTGTAGCGCTGGCTGCTGGCGGGTGTCGTCGGATCGGGGAACTGGCCGGCGTCGGCGAGGCTGTCGCCGAAGACGATCATGGTGGAGTAGGGGGACGGGGCGGCAATGACGCTCGAGCAGGCGGCCGCCAGCAAGCACGCGGCCGATTGACGCAGATAACGGCGTTTTCTCATCGCAAGAGTCCTTCTTGTCGTTGTTTTTTTGGATTGCGCCGATTGAAGGTAGCAAATACATCGCTTCCTGCCTTGCCGATATTGCACGCAATGTTTCCGTAGGCTACTGTGCCGAAACGTATGAACGAGACCTACCCCGTGTTGATCGTCAGCAAACTCTTGATGCGCGTTATCAAGGCCCACGCCCGTTGGCGTTGGCGCGCCTGACTTTATCTCCTGCCGGTCCGCCGGCCCGTTACGTTTTGCCTTTCTGAAATGATTCCACGCACCTCTGCAACCGTCGCTTGCGACCGGGGTGGGCGGCACTGCCTATCGGCAGTCGGGAAGGCAGCCATTCAAAGTCAGTATTCAAGAGGTTGAACCCAGATGTTACTGATGATCGACAACTACGACTCCTTCACCTACAACGTCGTCCAGTACTTCGGCGAGCTGGGTGCCGAGGTCAAGGTCATTCGCAACGACGAACTGACCATCGAACAGATCGAAGCCCTGCAGCCTGAGCGCATCGTCGTTTCCCCCGGTCCCTGCACCCCGACCGAGGCCGGCGTGTCCATCGCCGCCATCCATCACTTCGCCGGCAAGCTGCCGATCCTCGGCGTGTGCCTGGGCCACCAGTCCATCGGCCAGGCCTTCGGTGGCGAGGTGGTGCGCGCGCGCCAGGTCATGCACGGCAAGACCAGCCCGGTCATCCACGAGGACAAGGGCGTGTTCGCCGGCCTCAACAATCCGCTGACCGTGACCCGTTACCACTCGCTGGTGGTCAAGCGCGAGACCCTGCCGGACTGCCTGGAAATGACCGCCTGGACGGCCTTCGAAGACGGTTCCGTCGACGAGATCATGGGCCTGCGCCACAAGACCCTGAACATCGAGGGCGTGCAGTTCCACCCTGAGTCGATCCTCACCGAGCAGGGCCACGCGCTGTTCGCCAACTTCCTCAAGCAGACCGGCGGCCACCGCTAAGGATCGAGCATGGATATCAAGAATGCATTGAGCCGGATCGTCGGCCACCTGGACCTGTCCACCGAGGAAATGCGCGACGTGATGCGCCAGATCATGACCGGCCAGTGCAGCGAGGCGCAGATTGGCGCCTTCCTGATGGGCATGCGCATGAAGAGCGAGAGCATCGACGAAATCGTCGGCGCCGTCTCGGTGATGCGTGAGCTGGCGGACAAGGTCGAACTGAACACCCTCGACGGCGTGGTCGATATCGTCGGCACCGGCGGCGACGGCGCCAATATCTTCAACGTCTCCACCGCTTCGGCCTTCGTTGTCGCCGCTGCCGGCTGCACCGTGGCCAAGCATGGCAATCGCGCGGTCTCCGGCAAGAGTGGCAGCGCCGACCTGCTGGAAGCCGCGGGTATCTACCTGAACCTGACGCCGGTGCAGGTGGCCCGCTGCATCGACAGCGTCGGTATCGGCTTCATGTTCGCCCAGACCCACCACAGTGCGATGAAACACGCCGCTGGTCCGCGTCGCGACCTGGGTCTGCGGACCCTGTTCAACATGCTCGGCCCGCTTACGAATCCGGCCGGTGTGAAGCACCAGGTGGTCGGCGTGTTCACCCAGGCCCTGTGCCGTCCGCTGGCGGAAGTGCTGCAGCGCTTGGGCAGCAAGCATGTGCTGGTGGTGCATTCGAAGGATGGCCTGGACGAATTCAGCCTGGCCGCGCCGACTTTCGTCGCCGAACTGAAGAACGGTGAAATCACCGAATACTGGGTCGAGCCGGAAGACCTAGGCATGAAGAGCCAGAGCCTGCACGGCCTGGCGGTCAGCGGTCCGGAAGAATCGCTGGCGCTGATCCGCGACGCGATCGGCCGGCGCAAGACCGAGAACGGCCAGAAAGCCGCGGAAATGATCGTCCTCAACGCCGGTGCCGCGCTCTATGCTGCCGACCTGGCGATGACCCTCAAACAAGGCGTCGAGCTGGCCCACGATGCGCTGCACACTGGCCTGGCTCGCGAGAAGCTCGAAGAGCTGGGTGCCTTTACCGCGGTATTCAAGCAGGAGAACGAAGGATGAGCGTGCCGACGGTTCTGGAAAACATCCTCGCCCGCAAGGTCGAGGAAGTCGCCGAGCGCAGTGCCCGGGTCAGCCTGGCTGAACTGGAGCGCCTGGCCGCAGCTGCCGACGCGCCGCGCGGTTTCGCCAATGCACTGATCGAGCAGGCCAAGCGCAAGCAGCCTGCGGTGATCGCCGAGATCAAGAAGGCTTCGCCGAGCAAGGGCGTGATCCGCGAGAATTTCGTTCCCGCCGAGATTGCCGTCAGCTACGAGAAAGGCGGGGCGACCTGCCTGTCGGTGCTGACCGATGTCGACTACTTCCAGGGCGCCGACGTCTACCTGCAGCAGGCTCGTGCCGCCGTGCAGTTGCCGGTGATCCGCAAGGACTTCATGATCGATCCGTACCAGATCGTCGAAGCCCGTGCCCTGGGCGCCGACTGCGTGCTGCTGATCGTCTCCGCCCTGGACGACGTGAAGATGGCCGAGCTGGCCGCCACCGCCAAGAGCGTCGGTCTCGACGTGCTGGTGGAAGTGCATGACGGCGACGAGCTGGAGCGCGCGCTGAAGACCCTCGACACGCCGCTGGTGGGGGTCAACAACCGCAACCTGCATACCTTCGAGGTCAGTCTGGAAACCACTCTCGACCTGTTGCCGCGCATTCCCCGGGATCGCCTGGCCATCACTGAGAGCGGCATCCTCAACCGGGCCGATGTCGAGCTGATGGAAATCAACGAGGTCTATTCCTTCCTGGTGGGCGAGGCGTTCATGCGTGCCGAGCACCCTGGGGTGGAGCTGCAGCGCCTGTTCTTTCCCGGACGGGTGGTGCCAGGCCTGAACGGGCTGGACTGATCGATTCGAAGCCGGCGTTTGCCGGCTTTTTCATTTCAGGAAGAAAGTCATGAGCGAACAACCAGTAGCCGTAACCGTCGAGGCCGGGTTGCATGCCGAGCAGGATCTGCTGGCGGCGGTGTGCAAGGGCGAGCGCGATCATGGAGTGCTGTTCTGGCGCCCGACCGACCGGGCGCTGGTAATGCCGCGGCGCATGAGCCGGCTTGAAGGTTTCGAGGCTGCCTGTGGCGAGCTGGCGGTTGCCGGCTGGCCCGTGTTGCTGCGGGAAACCGGTGGGGAGCCGGTGCCACAGTCGCCGGCAGTGATCAACATTGCCCTGGTCTACGTGGCGCCGCGCAGCGAAGGTGATCAGAACCGCATCGAGAGTGCCTACGAGCGCCTGTGCCTGCCGTTGTGCGAGGTGCTGCGGGAGTGGGGCGGGGTGGCGTCGGTGGGGGAGATCGAGGGCGCGTTCTGCGACGGACGCTACAACGTCAATCTCAACGGCCGCAAGCTGGTCGGCACGGCCCAGCGCTGGCGTCAGGGCCGTGAGGGCAAGCGTCCGGTGGTGCTGGTACATGGGGCGCTGCTGCTGGATAACGAGCGCGAGTCGATGGTTGCGGCGGTCAACCGCTTCAATGAGTGCTGCGAGCTGGAGCAACGCTGTCTGGCCGACAGCCATATCGCCCTGCACGAGGTGGTACCCGAGGCACCGCTGCTGGAGCGGCTGGCCCAGGCCTACGCCCGGACCATCGCGGCTATTCCACAGGATTAACGGGTGCCGTAGACCACCATGGTCTTGCCCTTAACATCCACCAGGTTGCGTTCTTCAAGGTCCTTGAGAACGCGACCGACCATTTCCCGCGAGCAACCGACGATACGTCCGATTTCCTGGCGGGTGATCTTGATCTGCATGCCGTCCGGGTGGGTCATGGCATCCGGTTGCTTGCACAACTCCAGCAAGCAGCGGGCGACCCGGCCCGTCACGTCGAAGAACGCCAGGTCGCCGACCTTGCGCGTGGTGTTGCGCAGGCGCTGGGCCATCTGGCTGCCCAGGGCGTAGAGAATGTCCTGGTCCTGGCGCGCCAGTTCGCGGAATTTCTCGTAGCTGATTTCCGCTACCTCACATTCGGTCTTGGCCCGCACCCAGGCACTGCGCTGCTGTTCCTTGCCCGCTGGTTCGAAAAGTCCGAGTTCGCCGAAGAAGTCGCCGCTGTTGAGGTAGGCGATGATCATTTCCCGACCATCGTCGCCTTCGATCAGGATGGTCACCGAGCCTTTGACAATGAAAGACAGGGTTTCAGCGGTGTCGCCGGCACTGAGGATGTTGCTTTTGGCCGGGAAGCGGCGGCGCTGGCAGTGCGCGAGCAGCTTGTCGACGTTCTTGATCTTGGCTGAAAGTGTTGCGGCAACCATGGTTAAGCCCCGAAATACGCGGTCCGTGAGTATTTATAGTTTTGGGATGGGTGCAAAACGCCATCAATTTGGCGTCAGTTTATCAGACACTGCACCTGTATCGGCATATTTACTCGAACGCTTAAGTCTTTTCGCTTTTGCCGGTAGGGACTAAGCTGGCAGCCATTTTTTTCGAGATGCGGAGAGCGGGTTATGAAGGCGCGTATCCAGTGGGCCGGTGAGGCCATGTTCCTGGGCGAATCGGGCAGCGGCCATGTCGTGGTGATGGATGGTCCGCCCGATGCCGGCGGGCGCAACCTGGGCGTGCGGCCAATGGAAATGCTGCTGCTGGGCCTGGGTGGCTGCAGCAACTTCGATGTGGTCAGCATCCTGAAGAAATCCCGCCAGGCCGTGGAAAGCTGCGAAGCCTTCCTCGAAGCCGAGCGTGCCGACGAGGATCCCAAGGTCTTCACCAAGATCCACCTGCGCTTCGTGGTCAAGGGCCGCGGGCTGAAGGAGGCCCAGGTCAAGCGTGCGGTGGAGCTGTCGGCGGAGAAGTATTGCTCGGCCTCGATCATGCTGGGCCGCGCAGGTGTCGATATCACCCACAGCTACGAGATCGTTGAACTCGGCTGAACCATCAGCGCCGTAGGGCTGGCAGCCATTGCACCAGGCTGGCCGGCAGTGCGGCGCGCAGTTTTTCGCTGAGTCGCTCGCGGTGCTTCTGGTAGAGCAAGCCCAGGCCGATCACCGCCGCGCCGATCAGGCTCAGCACCAGCGGGAACAGGAGCGACTCGGCGAATACCTCGTACGACAGGTAGCCGAGGTAGGCGGCCACCCCCAATGCGCCGAAGACCATGAACATCGGTCGGCGCAACAGCACCGCGACCAGCATCAAGCCCACGTTGACCAGGCAGTACAGCGCCTTGCCCACCTCGCTGTCGCTGTTCATCGAGGTCAGCCCACCCCAGAACGCCAGCAATCCGGCCAGGTAACCCCAGAACGCGTAGTCCCTGCGGGTGCGGCCGTCGATCAGCACGAACACCAGCAGCAAGCCGAGGCCGAACCATAGCGAGACGGTCTGGCGTTGCTCCCAGGTGAACACATCGCCGTAGAACCATTCGCTCAGGTCCATGGACATGAACCACAGGGCCACGGCGATCGGCATGACGATGAACGGGAAGGGGATCAGCCGCAGCATCAGCAGGCCGGCACACACCGTGGCCACTTCCATCAGCAGCCAACCGCCCTGCACGTAGCGGTAGTAGTTGTGATACTCGCCCTGGACATCATCCAGTGGCCAGAAACCTGTCAGGCGCTCGATGGCGAACACCGCCAGCGGCACGATGCTCACCGCCACCGCGGCGAGTACGCCGCCGGGAATCGTCTGGCCCCGGCGTTGCATGGCCAGGCCGGCGCCGGTCAGCAGGGTGATATAGAGAAGGGCGACAGCGAGCAGGGCGCCATCGCCGATGCGCATCCAGGCTTCGCTGAGCAGCCAGCCCATGGCGCCCATGATCAGCAGGGCGCCAAGGTAGAAAGCCACATGGGCCAGCTGGAAAACGGGCTGTTGCTGCGGTTGCCGGCGCAGGAAGTGCAGCAGCGCCTGTTCCTGCTCGTGGCTCAGCAGGCCTGCATCAACCGCACGGGCCAGCTCCCTGGCATCGAAGCGCTCGGCCATGATGGCTCAGATGCGATAGGTGCTTTTGGTCATGACCTTGGCCATCAGGCTCATGCCGAACTTGACCGGGGCCGGGAAGCGGAAACCGCCGGCGTCCAGCGCCATGTCGGCGTGGTGTTCCTCGTCGATGCGCATCTGTTCGAGGATTGCCCGGGACTTCTCGTCTTCCGGCGGGATCTGCTCCAGGTGCTCGTCGAGATGCTTGCATACCTGGTGCTCGGTAGCGGCGACGAAGCCTAGGCTGACCTTGTCGCTGATCAGCCCGGCGACGGCACCGATACCGAAGGACATGCCATAGAACAGCGGGTTGAGGACGCTGGGGGAACTGCCCAACTGGCGAATGCGCTGCTCGCACCAGACCAGGTGGTCGATTTCCTCGTCGGCGGCCTGCTCCATCGCCTTGCGTACTTCCGGCAGCTTGGCGGTCAGGGCCTGGCCCTGATAGAGCGCCTGGGCGCAGACTTCGCCGGTGTGGTTGATGCGCATGAGGCCGGCGATATGCCGGGTCTGCTTGGCGTCGAGCTCGGCTTCGGGCTGGACGATCGCAGGAGAGGGACGGGTAGGTTGGCCGCTGAAGGGCAGCAAGGTGCGCATGGCGGTGTCGGCCTGCAGCAACAAGCGGTCGACCGGCGAGTATTGACGTTCGGTAGCCATCGGGCACCTCCGCAAGAATGTGCCCGACAGTCTAACTCAATCCCCGTGACAGGGCTTGCGCTGGATCAGCCCGGCGGCCAGTGCATCTGGCGCTGGCCGAGGACGTGCATATGGATGTGGTAGACGGTCTGGCCGCCCAGCTCGTTGCAGTTCATCACTACGCGGAAGCCATCCTCGCAACCCAGTTCCTTGGCCAGGCGCTGGGCGGTGAACAGGATGTGGCCGGCCAGCCCCTTGTCTTCCTCGGTGAGGTCGTTGAGGGTGCGGATCGGCTTTTTCGGGATGACCAGGAAATGTACCGGCGCCTGCGGGGCGATATCGTGGAACGCCAGGACCTGATCGTCCTCGTAGATGATCTTCGCCGGGATTTCCCGGTTGATGATCTTGGTGAAGATAGTATCCACAACGCTTCTCCATGGTGGTGGTCGGGCCCGAGTGTACTCAGCCGGCGCGCCGCCGCCCAGTGGCGATTCGCTTCAGCGCGGGCAGTAGGCGCGGTTGATCGCCCCGGCCAGCTTGCGGCTCAGCCAGCGGCCCAGCAGGCGTGGCGCGCGGGCCAGCCAGCGGTTGCGCCGGCCGGGAATGATGATCGCCTGGTTGCGATCCAGCGCGCGCACCGTATATAGCGCCACTTCTTCCGGGCTCAGGCAGCGCTTGCTGTCGTCGAGGCGAGGAATGCGCCGGTTCGCTGAGCGTACCGGGCCAGGGCAGAGCACCGAGACCTTGATCCCGGTCTGTCGGAGTTCTTCCCGCAGGCCTTCGGAGAAATGCAGCACATAGGCCTTGCTCGCCGCGTAGCTGCTCATCCAAGGGCCTGGCGCGAAGGCGGCCAGCGAAGCGACATTGAGGATCTGCCCGCCGCCCTGTACGGCCATGGCGTTGCCCAGGGCATGGCAGAGTCGGGTCAGGGCGAGGATGTTGACCTCGACCAGATCCTGCTCGTCAGCCCATTCCTGGGCGAGGAAATGACCGTACGAACGGATCCCGGCGCAGTTCACCAGCAGGTCGATCTGCCGCTCGCCTTCTTCCAGCTCCAGCAGGAAACCGGACAGGCGCAGCGGTTCGCCGAGGTCGCAGGCACGGAACAGCACCTCCACGCCGAAACGCTGGGTCAGCTCGATGGCCACCGGCTCCAGCATTTCGCGCTTGCGCGCCACCAGGATCAGGTTGCGTCCCCGCCGCGCCAATGCTTCGGCCAGTGCCAGGCCCAGACCGCTGGAGGCACCGGTGATCATGGCGTAACGGGTCATGCAGTTCTCCAGGGACAGGGGCGTTCGAAAGGGCGAGTAGTCTACAGCGAGCGCGGGACAAAGGCTGCCCCGTCAGCGTGGCCAGTGCGTGCCCAGGCGATTCGCCGTCTGCAGCGCCTGGCGGTATTCGGCGTCGAGGCGAGCGATCAGTCGTTCCACGGGCAATTGCTCGTCGATGGCGCCTGCGCCCTGGCCGGCAGACCATACGGTCTTCCAGGCCTTGGCTTCCTCGTGGATTGGCTTGAGCTGAATCTCGCCGCCCTTCGCCAGGTTGGCCAGGTCATAGCCGGCCTTTTCCAGGCTCTGGCGCATGAAGCTGGCCGGAACGCCGGAGACCACAGGGGTGTGCACGATATCGGCAGCCTTGGCTTCCAGCAGCATGGCCTTGTATTCCGCTGGGGCCTGGCTTTCCTGGCTGGCAATGAAGTGCGTGCCGAGGTAGGCCAGGTCTGCGCCCATCAGCTGTGCGGCAAGGATCTCGTGACCGCGGTTGAGGCAGCCGGCGAGCAGCAGGGTCTTGTCGAAGAACTGGCGTATTTCGCTGACCAGGGCGAACGGGCTCCAGGTCCCGGCATGCCCGCCGGCACCGGCGGCCACGGCGATCAGGCCGTCGACCCCGGCCTGTGCGGCCTTTTCCGCATGGCGCCGGGTGGTGACATCGTGGAATACCAGACCTCCGTAGCTGTGCACGGCGTCCACCACCTCCTTGACCGCGCCGAGGCTGGTGATGACCACCGGCACCTTGTGCTCGATGCACACCGCCAGGTCGGCCTGCAGCCTTGGGTTGCTCTGGTGGACGATCAGGTTTACCGCATGGGGCGCGGGGTTCTCCAGGTCGGCCAGGCCGGCGTCGATCTCCTCCAGCCAGGCCTTGAAACCGGCGGTGTCACGCTGGTTCAGCGCGGGAAAACTGCCCATCACGCCGTTGCGGCAACAAGCCAGGACCAGTTGCGGGTTGGAAATCAGAAACATCGGTGCCGCCACCACGGGCAGGCGCAGGCGTTGTTCGAGCAGAGCGGGCAATGACATGGCAGGTTCTCGTGTTGGAGGCGGCTACTGTCAGAACGGCTTGACGACCACCAGAATTACGATGAGCAGCAGAAACACCACCGGCACTTCGTTGAACCAGCGGAAGTAGGTATGGCTGCGGGAGTTCTCGCCGCGGGCGAAGCGCTTCACGTTGGCGCCGCACATGTGATGGTAGCCGGTCAGCAGGAACACCAGTGTCAGCTTGGCGTGCAGCCAGCCCTGCTTCAGCCAGTCCGGAACCAGGTACAGCATCCAGATGCCGAAGACGAACGCGGCGATCATCGCCGGGCCCATGATGAAGCGGTACAGCTTGCGCTCCATGACCACGAAGCGGTCGCGGCTGATCTGGTCTTCGCTGGCAGCGTGGTAGACGAACAGGCGGGGCAGGTAGAACAGCCCGGCAAACCAGCAGACGATGCTGACGATATGCAGGGCTTTGATCCATAGGTAAAGCATGTTTTCTGGTCCTTGGCGATTCACGGTCGTCAGATAGTAGTGGTTACGCGCCGCGCCCGTCATCTCAATGGTTGTGGGCGTCATCCGGGCCCCCTATCATCACTGGTTTTCCAGTCGGTTCGTTGATAGGGGGCAGTACATGGTCAAGGTCGGTATCGTCGGCGGCACGGGTTACACCGGTGTCGAGTTGCTGCGTCTGCTGGCACAGCATCCTCAGGCAGAAGTTGCCGTCATCACCTCGCGCTCGGAAGCGGGCCTGGCAGTGGCCGACATGTACCCGAACCTGCGAGGCCATTACGACGGCTTGGCCTTCAGCGTGCCAGACACCAAGACCCTGGCCGCCTGCGACGTGGTGTTCTTCGCCACCCCGCATGGCGTAGCCCACGCCCTGGCCGGCGAGCTGCTGGCGGCCGGGACCAAGGTCATCGACCTGTCCGCCGACTTCCGCCTGCAGGATGCCGACGAGTGGGCCAAGTGGTACGGCCAGCCGCACGGCGCCCCCGAGCTGCTGAAGGACGCGGTCTACGGCCTGCCGGAAGTCAATCGCGAGCAGATCCGCCAGGCGCGCCTGATTGCGGTGCCGGGCTGCTATCCGACGGCCACCCAACTGGGCTTCCTGCCGCTGCTGGAGGCAGGGATCGCCGATGCCTCGCGGTTGATCGCCGACTGCAAGTCGGGTGTCAGCGGCGCCGGTCGTGGTGCCAGCGTCGGTTCGCTGTTCTGCGAGGCCGGCGAGAGCATGAAGGCCTACGCGGTGAAAGGTCACCGCCACCTGCCGGAGATTCGTCAGGGCCTGCGCCGCGCTGCCGGTGGCGAGGTCGGCCTGACCTTCGTGCCGCACCTGACCCCGATGATCCGCGGCATCCACTCGACCCTGTACGCCACCGTCGCCGATACCTCGGTGGACCTCCAGGCGCTGTTCGAGAAACGCTACGCCGACGAGCCGTTCGTCGACGTGATGCCGGCCGGAAGCCACCCGGAGACCCGCAGCGTGAAGGGCGCCAACGTCTGCCGTATCGCCGTGCACCGTCCTCAGGGCGGTGACCTGGTGGTGGTGCTGTCGGTCATCGACAACCTGGTGAAGGGCGCTTCCGGCCAGGCTGTCCAGAACCTCAACATCCTCTTCGGCCTCGACGAGCGCTTGGGCCTGTCCCACGCTGGCCTGCTGCCTTAACGGCTATCACATCGGGCTGCGAGCGGGACTTATACCTTCCGCTCGTAGCCTGATGCCGCTTCTATAGTTGACCGATTTTCTAGGGGAAGCGGATAATGCGCGCCATCACGCAATGGCGGCATAACGCCGGGAGATATTCAGCATGAGCGTCGAATCCTTCACCCCTTCGGCTTTGCAGTTCACGCACAACGCCGCGCACAAGGTGAAGACCCTGGTTGACGAAGAGGGCAATGATCGTCTGAAGTTGCGGGTTTTCGTGACGGGCGGTGGCTGCTCCGGCTTCCAGTACGGTTTCACCTTCGATGAAGATGTCGCTGAAGACGACACCATCGTCGAGCGCGAGGGCGTGTCCCTGGTGGTCGACCCGATGAGCTTCCAGTACCTGGCCGGTGCCGAGGTGGACTACCAGGAAGGCCTGGAAGGTTCGCGCTTCGTCATCAAGAACCCGAACGCCACCACCACCTGCGGGTGTGGTTCCTCGTTCTCGATCTGATTCGCCGGGATTCTTTGCTGACGCCGCGCTTTTGCGCGGCGTTTTGCTTTCTGCGGTCTACGCCGGGTAGATGGCGCCGAGCACGCGCAGGCCGCGAGCGCCAGTGACGCTGGGGCGGTTGCCGGCGATCCCTTCCAGGCAGCAATGCGCCAGCCAGGCGAACGCCATGGCTTCGACCCAGTCCGGATCAACGCCGAATTCGGCGGTGCTGCTGACCTTGGCGTTGGGCAGCAGGGCAGCAAGACGTGCCATCAGTGCATCGTTGTGAGCGCCGCCACCACAGACCAGCAGGACCTGGGTGTCGTCCTGGGCCTTTTTCAGCGAGTCGACGATGCTCAGCGCGGTCAGTTCCAGCAGGGTGGCCTGGACATCCTCGTCGGCGCAGGCCGGCTGGGTGCTCAGGTGGTGCTGCAGCCACGGCAGGTTGAACAGTTCGCGGCCTGTGCTCTTGGGGCCGGTGCCGGCGAAGAACGGGTCGCTGAGGAAGTTGTTGAGCAGGCCCGGGAGAACCTTGCCGCTGTCCGCCCAGGCACCCTTGGCATCGTAGCCGAGGCCGCGTTTCTCGTTGATCCAGGCGTCCATCAGCACGTTGCCCGGTCCGCAGTCGAAGCCGCTGACCGGCTTGTCCTGTTCGATCAGGCTGAGGTTGCTGAAACCACCGACGTTGAGCACCGCCAGGTGTTCGCCCTGGGCGTTGAAGAGAGCATCGTGGAATGCCGGGACCAGCGGAGCGCCTTGGCCACCGGCGGCGACGTCACGGCGGCGGAAGTCACCCACCACGGTGATGCCGGTCAGCTCGGCGAGCAGGGCGGGGTTGCCGATCTGCACGGTGAAGCCGCGGCTCGGTTCGTGTCGGATGGTCTGGCCGTGGCTGCCGATGGCACGGATGTCTTGAGGGCACAGGTTCTGCGCGGCGAGAAGCTCTGCAATGCCCTGTGCCGCGTGGCGTACCCATTCGGCTTCCGCCAGGGCAGCACGGGCGATCTCGTCGGGCCCGCTGGCGCAAAGGCCGAGCATGGCCAGGCGCAGCGTTTCGGGCATCGGGATGTAGTGGCTGGCGAGTAGCGAAACGCGCGGCGCTTGTTCGATCAAGGCGATGTCCAGCCCATCGAGGCTGGTGCCGGACATCACTCCCAAGTAGAGAGCCATGAGTCAGCGCTTGTTCATGGCAAGCATGGTGGCCTTTTCCTGGTCCATGCGTGCCATCAGTGGCTGGCTCTGCTGCATGAAGCGCTGGCGCTCGGTCTTGGCGATAGGGTCGGCCATCGGCAGTTTCTGGCCCAGCGGGTCGACGTGCACGCCATTCACCTGGAACTCATAGTGTAGGTGTGGGCCAGTGGACAGGCCGGTGGTGCCGATATAGCCGATCACCTGGCCCTGCTTGACGCTGCCGCCAGTCTTCACGCCCTTCGCGAAGCCCTGCATGTGGCCGTAGAGCGTCTGGTAGGTGCTGCCGTGCTGGATGATCACGGTGTTGCCGTAGCCGCCGCGACGACCGGCCAGCAGGACCTTGCCATCACCGGCGGCCTTGATCGGAGTACCGCGTGGCGCAGCGTAGTCGACGCCCTTGTGCGCGCGGATCTTGTTCAGGATCGGGTGCTTGCGGCCCGCAGAGAAGCGCGAGCTGATGCGGGCGAAGTCCACCGGGGTACGGATGAACGCCTTGCGCATGCTGTTGCCATCGGCGGTGTAGTAGCTGGTGCTGCCGGCCTTGTTGGTGTAGCGCACGGCGCTGTAGGTCTTGCCGCGATTGGTGAAGCGTGCGGAGAGGATGTTGCCGGTACCGACTACCTTGCCATCGACCATCTTCTGTTCGTAGATGACGTCGAATTCGTCGCCCTGGCGGATGTCCTGGGCGAAGTCGATGTCGTAGCCGAAGATGTTGGCCATATCCATGGTCATGTTGTGCGACAGGCCGGCACGCTGCGCAGAGGCAGACAGCGAGCTCTTGATCACGCCATGCACGTAGGCGGAGCGGGTGACCGGCTTGGTCACCTCGCGGTTGAAGGCATAACCGTTGGCACTCCTGGTCAAGCGGATGGTTTCGAGATCGCTTACCTTGCTGTGCAGGCTGGCCAGTTGGCCATCCTTGTCCAGTTCGATCTGCAGTACCTGGCCGTGCTTGAGCTGGCTGAACTGCTTCGCCTGCTTGTTGCTGGCCAGCACTTCGTGCACGGCGCTGGCAGGCAGGCCGAGCTTGGCGAACAGCGTCGACAGGGTGTCGCCGCGGGCCACGGTCACTTCACGGTGGTCAGGCTCCTTTGCGGAGGCCTCCTCGGCGACGTCTTGTGCTTTCGGCGTTGGTTCGGCCTTGGCGGTCTCTTCGGCCGGGGCTTCGGCGTTATCGATCTGCGCGAAAGGCGAGGCGCTGGTTTCTTCGCCGGCCAGAGGCTGCTCGGGCTGGGTCTTGAGCTGCTCGGCCGGAGCTTCCAGTTCCAGGTTGAGGGTGGTCCGCTTGGCTTCGACTTCGCTGGACGGGAATACCAGCAAGGCCAGGCTGAGCAATGCGGCGATGCCGCTCGCGGCCAACAGGTGGCTCTTCGGATAAAGCGGAGGCGCTTTAGTCGGTTCGTTGGTCATGGATGAATTGACTTTGAAAAAGATGGAATGGAAAAGATGAATGACATGATGAAGATGAAATAACTGTATAAAATATAACCAAATCCCTTCCAAAGCAAGTCGCTCAGACGTCAGCAAGTGCTACACGGGTCACATCCGGCCTATGATCTTGTAATTGATGGCTGATCTTGTATGGTTGGGGCCCTTTAGAATCTGAGCCTGCGGGTCTGTTTATGAAGTCGGTTGAAGAGCAGCTAGCGCTGATCAAGCGTGGAGCGGAAGAGGTACTGGTCGAGTCCGAACTGGTCGAGAAACTCAAGCGTGGCCAGCCGCTGCGCATCAAGGCGGGTTTCGACCCTACCGCGCCTGACCTGCACCTGGGGCACACGGTGCTGATCAACAAACTGCGTCAGTTCCAGGATCTGGGTCACCAGGTGATCTTCCTGATCGGTGACTTCACCGGGATGATCGGTGACCCGAGCGGCAAGAGCGCTACTCGCCCGCCACTGACCCGTGAGCAGGTTCTGGATAATGCCGAGACCTATAAACAGCAGGTCTTCAAGATTCTCGATCCGGCCAAGACCGAGGTGGCGTTCAACTCCACCTGGATGGACAAGCTGACCCCGGCTGACTTCATTCGCCTGGCTTCGCAGTACACTGTGGCGCGGATGCTCGAGCGCGACGACTTCGACAAGCGCTACACCAGCAACCAGCCGATTGCTATCCACGAGTTCCTCTACCCGCTGGTTCAGGGCTACGACTCCGTGGCGCTGAAGGCGGATGTCGAGCTGGGCGGTACCGACCAGAAGTTCAACCTGCTGATGGGGCGCGAGCTGCAGCGCGGCTATGGTCAGGAGGCTCAGAACATCGTGACCATGCCGTTGCTGGAAGGTCTCGATGGCGTGAAGAAGATGTCCAAGTCGCTGGGCAACTACGTTGGCATCCAGGAAGCGCCGGGGGTGATGTACAGCAAGCTGGTGTCGATCCCTGACACCCTGATGTGGCGCTACTTCGAGCTGCTCAGCTTCCGCTCCATGGAGGAGATCGATGGCTTCCGCGCCGAAGTTGCTGCGGGTGCCAACCCGCGTGACATCAAGATCAAGCTGGCTGAAGAAATCGTTGCCCGTTTCCATGGCGAAGAAGCAGCGGCCAATGCTCACCGTGCTGCGGGTAACCGCATGAAGGATGGCGAGTTGCCGGAAGATCTGCCGGAGGTCGAGGTGACCGCTGCAGAAGACATGCCGATCTCTGCTGTATTGAACAAGGCTGGCCTGGTTAAGAACTCCGCGGCTGCGCGGGATCTGCTGGCGGCAGGTAGCGTGCGCATCGATGGTGAAGTGGTCGATCGAGCCTTTGTTTTCGCCCTTGGCAAGACTCACGTCTGTCAGGCTGGCAAGAAAGCCTTCGCACGGATCACCCTGAAGGCTGAGTAAGAAGGCGCTCTCCCTATATAGATGTCAGTGCTGTTTCAGGGCTGTTTTGAAAAAGTTTCAATTCAGCCCTTGACGCCCCGTTTTATCTCTCTATACTTCGCCCCACTTCCGGCGCAGTCGAAACGGAAAACTCCTTGAATATCAACGAGTTAGGCGTTCCAGGTGG